>JALWLQ010000102.1 GCA_027084095.1 Persephonella sp. | reverse complement strand
TCTTCTTCTTTGTCAAATCTCCAGTTGTAGTTCTCATCCTCAAATACTATAACCTGACAGTTGTTCTCAGAGTTAAAATCACTTTCCTGTGCATATAATATACATCTATCACCAAATACACCTGAATAACTGATATCACAAACTATCCCATTATAATCACCTTCTACCCAGTGGTTTTCAGGAACTATTCTGATTTTTAGCTCATCATCCATTTCTATACCTTCTACTTTACCTGAGATTAAATAGGTGTAATCTTTTGTATCATAGTTACAGTTTGGTGGATATGAGTCCTCTACTATACAGAAATATTCATTTTGAGCATCTTCAGGGATGAAGCAGATTTTATCGTCAGATGCTGAGATTAGTAAATTCTTTTTCCCATTAGAGCTTGAAATTAAATATACGTTCCCTGTATTTACATCAGTACTTATGTTTACGGTATCACTGTCTCCATTATCGCAGCTAAATGAAAAACTATCTGATACTCCATCATAGCTTAAAGTACATGTCGTACAATCTGTATATTCAGATGTTCCTGAGTATTTTCTAAAATAAAATTTGTCATCTCTCATATCTTTCAAAGCTTCTTTTAGGCGTGTATATAGAGTTCCTGAATAATGTTCTTCTGCTTCGTATTCTTTGTATTTAATTTCTTCGCTGAGATTTTCCTCATATCCATCATCATCAACGTCTATTTCTATAGTCAGATTGTTTAAATCGTCTCTCTCAATGTCTATTTCCAGGGTAATATTGTCTAACTTTATTTTCATGTCATCAGGGATTTCTATTTTGTCATCATTAGGATTACTGTCCAGTAACAGTAATAAGGCTACAATCTGTTTAACTTTATTTTCCAGTGTTATTAAATCTATTTTTCCGTTTGCAAGCTCGTCAGCAAAGAGAGTTGAAGGAGTTACTACTTTGTCTGCCTTTGCATCACCTAAGGTGATTTTTCCAATTTTGAAGGTTACTGTATCACCTTCTCTGTAGGAGAAATAACCATTAGCGTCGGTTACACCTGTAATTCCTGAAGATGTGGAATATTCCAGTCCTGCGACAGGTGCATCAACAAATTGACCTTGCAGTGTAGTTGTTGTGGTAGAACTGCTGCCACCACCTCCTCCTCCACATGAAGCTATTAGGGAGGCGGCTGAAACGGCTAAAATAGAAGATAAAATACCCTTTTTCATAGCTGGAGCCCTCCTGATAGTGTTGATTAAAGTTGGTAATAAAACTTATTAAAGTTTTGAGATAAAGAGTATGATTTATGCCATAAAAATCACATTTTATATAAAATTATATTAATTATGTTTGAACTAATTTTACTTTCTTTTAATCTTACAGAAAACTTCCGCTTAGATATGAACAACAAAGCTTTGGTGATTTTCGGAGTGAAAAATTGAAATTTCCAAGTTGCTCAATATATATTAAAATTCTGGAGCCTTCTGTTATTTAAGCTTTTTAATGATTTCCGGGAGTTTGTAGAGATAAAACATTACCTTTTTCCATTTTGACCATTCTATTGCCTGAAGCCCTGAGCCATAAACTTTGTTAGGTTCTAAATTTTTTCCTACTCCTGATTTTGCAGTTACGATTACATTATCCCCGATTGTTATATGGTCTGCTACTCCTACCTGACCTGCAAGTATTACATTTTTTCCTATTTTTGTGCTGCCTGCTATACCTACCTGTGAAACAAGTATTGTATTCTCTCCAATCTGACAGTTATGGGCTATCATTACAAGGTTATCTATTTTTGTGCCTTTTTTGATTATGGTTTCATCTACCATAGCCCTGTCTATTGTTGTGTTTGCCCCAATTTCAACATTGTCTTCTATTATTACCCTGCCGATATGCTTAATCTTTTTATGCTGTCCATCTTCCTGATAAAATCCAAATCCATCAGAGGCTATTACTGCTCCAGAGTGTATAATCACATTCTTGCCAATGGTTGTGTTTTTATAAATAACCACATTTGGATATATAACCGTATTATCCCCTATTTCAACATTTCTTCCTATATACACATTAGGGTAAATCTGGACATTGTTTCCTATTTTTACCCTTTCTTCTATTACAGCGAAATCTCCAATATAAACATTTTCTCCTATCTGGACATCTTTTCCTATTGATGCTTTTCCTGATATACCTGCTTTCTGTTCTTCAGGGTATAGGAGTTCTATTAGTTTGTAAAAAACATTTTGGGGATTTTTAACAACGACCTGAGGTATTTTGATATTTAGTTGCTCAAAGGTGAGCAGTGCTGAGGCTTTTGTATTTTTTGCTTTTTCTACAAGTTTTTTATCTGCTACAAAGGACAGGTCTCCTTCACCGGCTGTTTCAAGGCTTTTTAGGCCTTTAATTTCTATATCTTCACCTATAAGTTGACCATTAAATTCTTTTGCTATTTCTGAAAGTCTCATTTTACACCTTTATCATAAAGTTTTAAAATTTCATCTGTTATATCTATTGCTTTGTCCTGATATAAAGTTCCTCCAACCAGAACTATGTCTATGTTGTGTTCTCGGGCGTACTTTTCCACAATATTTTTAATATCTTTTACAAGTTTTCTTTCTGCTTGTGCTTTTATTTTCTGGAGTTCTTCTTCTGCTTGCATTTGAAGTTTTATTCCTTCTGCTTTAAGTTGTTTTATTTTTTCTTCTTTTTTCTTTTTGGCTTCTGGGTTTAATACAGGGCTTTCCAGTTGTTTCTCTATATCTTCTATTTTTTTCTGAATTTTGTCTAACTTTTCTTTGTAATAATCAATTTTAGCTTTCAGTTCTTTCTTATATTCTTTACCTTTTTTGGAAGTATTCATAATTTTTTGAATATCAATAAAGTATATGTTCTGTGCAAAGGTAAGGTTTGTGAAAAGAATAGACAAAACTAAAGCAAACAGTAATTTTTTCATTTAATCCTCCTTAGAAAAATGTTCCAAGAACAAATCCTATTCTTGCATCATTTACACCTGGTGGTGCATTTAACACTTTACCATAATAAATATCAATTGGTGCCATTGGCGTAACAATTTTTAAGCCTCCACCTACCGAATAATACATGTTATCAAATGGATTGCCGTTGTCATAACCTTTTCCTATATCTGTAAAGATATATCCCCATAAAAATCTTTCTGCTATTGGATGAGATAACTGGAAGTTAAATATGATTTCTTGTTTAGAGCCTATTGGATTTTTGTTATCGTCATAAGGTCCAGCCATCCCGTAATCAAATCCTCTAATGGAAAAATCTCCTCCTACGAAGAAATATTCATCCAGAGGAATTTTATCATTCATCTTTTCTACTATACCGTACCTGCCTTTAAATGAAAATATCCAATCTGTGTAAAAAATCTCATCAGGGAAGATTTTTGAATAGCTAAGAGCCGTTTTATAAAATCCTCTTGTTCCATATCCTACCTTAAATGTGATACTGAAATTACTTCCCCTTGTTGGTAATATAGGATTATTTATATCTGAATAGGTAAAGTTTAGATAGGTTGCTACTAAATTATAGCTGCCTGCTTGAGCTTTTATTCTATATGGGGCATCTTCTGTGATATTTTTATATTTTCCTCTTTCTATTGTAATACCAGTTCCTACTCGCCAGTATTCAGAAAGTTCCCATGATAATGTTGGAGAAAATCCTTGTTTTACAGATACAAAGGTGGTGTAATCTACATATCTATCATATAGATTAAAACCAAGGTCTACCGGTTTATAAAAAGCCCATTTATGTATATAAGAAATGGAGTTATTTCTATAATTTGTACCAAGGGTAAGAGAAATACCGGCTGTGTCTCCTGTTCCCATAAAATTACCTTTTCTTAGGGATAAAAATGCAGAAAGTCCTGTTAATTGACTGTATCCTGCACCTACGGAAATTTGGCCTGTAAATCTTTCTCTTACTTTTACGTCTACATCTATTTTTCCTTCCTGTTCTTTCACATGTGGGTCAAAGCCTATGGCGTCATAGAAACCGAGGGCATAAAGTCTGGACTGGCTTCGGTATAAGGATTGTCTTTTAAATAAATCACCAGGGGCAAATCTAAGTTCCCTTCTTATTACGTAGTCCCTTGATTCATAGTTCCCTGAAATATCTATTTTATCTACATAGAATACTTTTCCTGGCTGTATGTCATATACTACTTTTACTTTCTTGGCTTTTTTATCAAGTACTTTTTCATCAAATACCATTGCAAATACAAATCCAAGATTTGTGTATTTGTCAGTAATCTCCTTTTTTATTCTTTCTATAATCTCTCCGTTATAATAATCTCCAATTTTAAGGTCATCTTTGAATTTTTTTAGTAATTCTTCACGGGTATAGTAATTGTTATTTTTAAACTCAATTCCTGAGAGTTTATACCTGGGACCCTCATGTATTCTGATTGTGATATAGTACTCTTCTCCGTTTTTCAATTTTATTTCTGGTTTATCAATCTGAACTTCAAAAAAGCCTTTTTTGATATATAGATTTCTTATTCTTTCTATATCTTCCAGAAGAACATCTTTCTGAAGTCTTGGATGAAATCTTAATTTCCATACACTTCTTTCTTTGGTTTCCATTACATCTTTTATTTCATCTTCGCTGAGCTGTTTGTTTCCTATTATATTTATCTTTGCAACATATGCCTGTTGTCCTTCGTCTATCTTGAAAACGAGAGTTGAACCTTTAAAGTAGTAGGATACCTTTACATTATAAAAACCTTCTTTCTCATATTTCTTTTTAATGGCCTGTATCATTTTATTAATTTCATCAGGAGAGAAAACTCTTCCAAGTCCTCTACGGATAGATGCCATTTTTTCTGCAAGTTCAGGGCCTATTGTGGAAAAAGGCAACATAGCTCCCGATTCTATTCTTTCTTTGGTAACAATTCCCAGAACCTGCATTAAGTCTTCATCTGATATCTCATCATTTCCTTCAAACTCAATTTTTTGAACAACAGGAAGTTCTTTGAACACAAAAATCAGGTCTATCCCGTTCTCTGTGTATCTTGTGTAAGCCTCTATATCCTGAAAATATCCTAACTTATAAAGGTCTCTAATTATCTGGGCAACATTATCCCTTGTAACTATTGCCCCTTTTCCTATAGTAATGAGAGGATATATAAGTTCAGGCTTAACATATTTAAGGCCTTTTATTTCTATTTTTCTAAGACGATAAACCTTTTTTACTTCTTCAGCAAGATTTCCTGTTTGAAGAGTTTGATTATTTTCTTGAGCTTTGATTGATAAGGGGAAAAGTAGAGTAAAAAGAATAAAAAATAGGGGGATTAATCCCCCTGTTATATTTAGGTAGTTGCTACTTCTTTTTCTTTTTTCTTTGTTTGTTTTGGTTTTTTCACTTTTATACCAACTGAACCATCCTTTTTCACAATTACTTCTGCTGTAGAGCCAGGTGGTAGTTTGCCTTTGAGTATCTCTTCTGCCAGTAGGTCTTCCACCAGTGATTGCAGTGCTCTTTTGATAGACCTTGCTCCAAATTCTGGTCTGAATTCTTTTTCTATTAGATAATCTACAAACTTCCTGGACAGTTTTACAGTTATTCCCCATTCTTTTAGCCTTTTGTTAATCTCTTTAAGTTGTATATCAATTATACCTTTCATTACTTCTTTGTCCAGTGGCTTGAATACTATTACTTCATCAAGTCGGTTCAGGAATTCGGGGCTGAAATGTTTTCTAACCTGCTGGAGAACATTCTTTTTCATTTCTTCATAATCAAGCATTCCTGATTTTTGCTCAAACCCTACCTTTCCACTTTCCAGTATCAGCCTTGCTCCAAGGTTGGATGTCATAATTATAATTGTGTTGCTGAAATCAACAACTCTACCAAATGAGTCTGTTAACCTACCATCATCAAAAATCTGGAGAAAGATATTAAACACATCTGGGTGTGCCTTTTCTATTTCATCAAACAGTATTACAGAATAAGGTCTTCTCCTTACTGCTTCTGTAAGCTGTCCACCTTCTTCGTATCCTACGTATCCTGGTGGTGCACCTATAAGTCTGGATACAGTATGTTTTTCCATATATTCAGACATATCAAATCTAATTAAAGCATCTTCTGTTCCAAACAGGTATTCTGCCAGTGCTTTGGCTGTTTCTGTTTTACCTACACCTGTTGGACCCAGGAACATAAATACTCCAATTGGTCTGTGGGCTCCTTTTAGACCAACACTGTTTCTTCTAATTGCTTTGGATATTGCTTTTATAGCTTCATCCTGGTCAACAACTCTTTTGTGGAGTTCCTCTTCAATATGAAGTAGTTTTTCTGCCTGGCTTTCTGTAAGTCTTGCAACAGGTATACCTGTCCATTTGGCAACTACCTGTGCTATATCTTTGTCTTTAACTTTTGGTTTTTTCACCTTTCTTTTTTCTTTCCATTCTGCTTTGAGGGTTTCAAATTTTGCCCTGAGTTTCAGCTCTTCATCTCTCAGTCTTGCAGCCTTTTCGTAGTCCTGTTCCCTGGCAGCTTTTGCTTTTTCTTCTTCTATTTTCTTTATTTTTTCTTCTATTTTTCTCAGCTTAGGGGGTAGTTCCATTTCCCTAATTCTTACCCACGCCCCTGCTTCATCAATCAGGTCTATAGCCTTATCTGGAAGCTGTCTGTCTGTTATGTATTTAACAGAATAATCAACGGCTTTTTCTATAGCTGATTTGGTGTATTCTACTTCATGGAATTCCTCAAATTTTTTCTTCAGACCCATAAGTATTTTTATAGTATCTTCTGGAGTTGGAGGTTCTACTAAAACAGGCTGAAATCTTCTTTCAAGTGCTCCGTCTTTTTCTATATATTTTCTGTATTCATCAATTGTTGTGGCTCCGATTACCTGTATTTCTCCTCTTGCCAGCGCAGGTTTAAGCATATTTGATGCGTCAATTGAGCCTTCTGCAGCTCCTGCTCCGACAAGTGTGTGAAGCTCGTCTATAAACAGAATGATATAAGGTGCTTTTTCCAGTTCTTTCAGAATATTTTTAAGTCTTTCCTCAAACTGACCTCTGTATTTTGTTCCTGCAACCAGTGCAGCAAGGTCAAGGGCAACAATTCTTTTTGATTGGAGTGGTTCTGGGACTTCTTTGTTTGCTATTCTCTGGGCTAAACCTTCTACTATTGATGTTTTTCCTACACCTGGTTCACCTATTAAAACAGGGTTGTTCTTTCTTCTTCTGGAAAGTATCTGTATAACTCTGTCTATCTCCTTATCCCTGCCGATTACAGGGTCAAGTTTTCCTTCCCTTGCAAGTGCAGTTAAATCCCTTGAAAATCTATCAATATTAGGTGTTGGAACCTGTTTAACCTGTTCCTGTGGTGGTATTTCTCCAAGTATCTGGAGAATTTCTTTTCTTATTGAGTATTCATCTATACCAAAGCCTCTTAATACTCTACCACCAAGTCCTGTTTTTTCTCTTACTATTCCTATAAGGAGATGCTCAGGACCAACAAACTGGTGGTGAAGTATCCTTGCTTCTTCAACGGCAAATTCCAATACCCTTTTTGCATCAGGTGCAAATAAAACCTCACCTGAATGGCTTCCATGAACCATCTGGGATGTAAGGGTTCTTTTTACTTTATCCACAGTAAGTCCAAATCTGGATAAAACCAGAACTGGAATATCCTCTTCTTCCAGCAGTGAAAGAAGAAGATGTTCACTTCCCAGATAGTTGCTTCTATATTCTAAAGCTTTTTCTCTTGCGTTAAGTATTACTTTCCTCGCTCTTTCTGTAAATTTTTCAAACATATCTATTACACCTCTATTGTTTTCTTTTTGGTTTTAGCACAAAAAATATATACTGTGGAAAATTTTTCAAGCCTCTATCAGCTTTCCATCCTTGAGTTTGATTATTCTACTACAGTATTCTGCCACTTCCATATCATGTGTTGCAATGACCATTGTCACCTTATACTTTTCGTTCATTTCTTTTAATATGTTCATAACTATTTTACTGTTTTCGCTGTCCAGATTTCCTGTTGGTTCATCTGCCAGTAATATGTCTGGATTGTTTATAATTGCTCTTGCTATTGCTACCCTTTGTTGTTCACCTCCTGACATCTGGGATGGTCTGTGTTCCAATCTGTGTTCCAAACCTAATCTTACCAGAATTTCTTTTGCTTTTTCCTTTGCATCCTTCTTTTTATAAATTTCAGCAGGGAGCATCACATTTTCAAGTGCTGTAAATTCTGGAAGTAAATAATGGAACTGGAAAACAAATCCTATATTTTCATTTCTGAACTTTGAGAGCTGTTTTTCAGGGAGATGAAAAATATCTTTGCCTTTTATAAAAACTTTTCCTTCGGTTGGTATATCTATTCCTCCAAGAAGATGTAAAAGTGTGCTTTTTCCTGAACCTGATGGACCCATAAGGGCAACCATCTCACCGCTTTTTATTTCCAGATTTATACCTTTTAGGGCGTGTATTTCTGCACCTTCCAGATAGTAAACCTTTTTTAGATTTTCTGTTTTTATTGCGCTACTCATATCTTAAAACCTCAGCAGGTAGCTCCTTTGAAGCAAAATATGCAGGCAGGATTGAAGATACAAAACATATCAGCAGTGATGATACAAAAACAGCAGATATATCAATAAAAGATATTTTAAGAGGTAGATAACTAATCATATAAACCTCTGGATTTAGCTTCACCAGATGGTATGTATCTGCAACATATATAACCGTTAGTCCTATTATTGTCCCTACAACTGTTCCTGTTATTCCTATTAATAGCCCCTGCCACAGAAAAACCTTGAGTATAAATCTGCTATCAGCTCCGATAGTTTTGAGTATAGCAATATCTTTTCTTTTTTCTCTGGCTTTTGTTATAAGCAGACTGGAGATATTAAATGATGCCACAAGGACAATTAATGCTATAACCAGAAACATTGCCAGTTTTTCCAGTTGAAGTGCTTGAAACAGACTTTTATTTAAATCCATCCAGGAGCGAACAAGGTATGGATAGGATAGGTATTTCTCAAGTTCTTTTTTGACTATATCTGCTTTAAAGGGGTCTTTGACTTTTATCTGAATTCCTGTTACAGCATCTTTCATATCAAAAAATTTTTGGGCTTCTTTTAGTGACATCTGGACATAGGTTGAATCGTACTCATACATACCAAAATCAACTATTCCTGCTACATAAACCTTTTTTATCTTAGGGATAAAACCAAGGGGCGTTTTTCTACCAAAAGGGGACATTATTTTGAAGTTGTCTCCCACCCATATATCCAGAGCAATGGCAACATCTTTTCCAATTAAAACATGGTCTGGTTTTTTTAAGTCATCGTAATTACCTGCTATCAGTTTTGTATTTACCATCATTATTTTTTTGTCTTTGTCAGGGTCAACACCTCTGATTGTTATAGATTTTACATTTCCACCTTTAGAAGCAAGAGCCTGAGAATAAACAAAAGGCTGAAAGTCAACAATATCTTTTATTTCTTTAAAATAAGGATATAAATCTTTATACTCCGTAAATTTCCCTGTGATTTTAAAAATTATGATATGTGGAGATGTTTCTAATAGTTTCTCTTTCAATCCCCACTGGAAACCACTCATAACTGCAAGAGTAATTAATAAGGCAGAAACGCCAACAGTAATACCTATAAATGATATAACTGTCATAAATGATAAAGCCTTTGATTTTAGAGAAAACAGGTACTTTATAGCTATCTTTATATATAAAGGCATTACAGATTATTCTCCTATTTCTTTAAAAAGTAATTCTATTATATCTGTCATTGATATTATTCCTTTAATTTCATTATTTTCAACTACCAGAAGCCTTTTTATATTAAAATTCACCATCATCTTTGCAGCATATTTAATGTCTATTTCTCCTGAGATAGATATAGCTGGTTTAACGGCAACATCATAAACATTAAGAAGGTCTATATCACCTTCTTCCATATATACGGCTTTAAGAAGGCTGGTATAAGTAATTATTCCGTAAGCATCGTGTGGATGTTGCTTATCAACCACAAGAGCTTTAACATCCTTTTCCTTCATTATTTTTAGTGCTTCTTTTAATGATGCTGTAGGCTGAACAAGATGGACTTCTTTGCTCATAACATCTTTTACAATCATGGGAATACCCCCTAAATTTCTTCCTTTAATTCCTGCTGAAATTTTAAAACCTCTTCTTTATTAATTCCTGCAAGATGTTCCACAGGGAATGTAAATGCTATTCCTCTATCCTCTTTTTCCAGTTCTAATTCTTTATTTAAGGCTTTTAATACCTTTAGGGCAAGTTTCCTTTCCAGCACAAAAATCAGTATACTTTCCCTTCCCTCATAGGTAAGTCCAAAAAATATCTTTTTTTCCTTGAGACCTATTCCTGTTCCGTGAAGTATTGTTACTCCACCTGCTCCTGCATTTCTTGCTATCTCTATAGCTTTATCTTCCAAATCTTCACTTACAATTGCCACAAGAACAGAAAATTTCATTTTTTCCCCTCCTTTGTTATCTTAACCAGATATTCAGCAAAAATGCCATATCCCATAACAGTTATCATAGGAAACAAAGAGGCAAAAGCTATTAACCCAAAACCATCTATAAGTGGGTCTCTTCCAGGAATATTAGTCGCAAGTCCAATACCAAGGGCAGCAACAAGAGGAACTGTAACTGTGGAGGTTGTAACACCGCCACTATCATAGGCTATCGGAATTATATACCGTGGAGCAAAGTAAGTCATAATTATCACCAGAATATAGCCTGCAATAATATAGTAATGTATGGAATCCCCATGGACAATTCTATAACAGCCAAGTGCTATTCCTATAGCAACTCCAAGAGCAACAAAGACCCTTAAAATGAAATCATTTATCTTTCCTGCACTGACCTCTTTGGCTTTTAAGGCAACTGCAATAAGTGCTGGTTCAGCCATAGTAGTTGAAAATCCTATTAAAAATCCAAAAAGATAAATCAGGAAAACATTTTTCATCTGGGTAAGTTGAAGTGCCATAGTTTCTCCCAGAGGAAAGAGACCCATATCCAGTCCTACAATGAATGAATAAAGACCAATAATAACAAGGATTATTCCGATACCTATCTTCTTAGGATGGGGAATAGGACGTTTTATTATAAAAAACTGGAAAAAGAATATTACAGCAAGTATAGGGATTATATCCTTAATGACACCTGCCAGGTCTAATAAAATTTCTGTAATCCAATGGGGTTCATGCTCAGAATAAGTTACTTTTTCTATAGGAAGCTGGGATTGAACTACTGCTTTAGACGGTGAAGAGAATGTATAAACTGCAATACCATAAAGCTGAACAAAAATCATTGGAGTAAGTGAAGCAAATGCTATCAGACCAAATCCATCTATTACAGGATTTCTTCCCCTAATACTTGAGGCAAGTCCGATACCGAGAGCTGTAACAAGAGGAACTGTAACTGTAGAAGTTGTAACACCCCCACTATCATAAGCCAGACCAACTATCTCAGCAGGGGCAAAAAAGGTTATAAGCACAACAATTATATACCCTACAATAATATACCAGTGGATAGGATGACCTAAAATAATTCTTAAAACCCCAAGGGAAATAGCAAATCCAACAGAAAGTGCAACTGTAAATCTAAGCCAGAATGCATCTATTTTTCCTCCTGATATTACAGCAGCTTTATCAGCTATGGCAATAAGTGCAGGTTCAGCAATCGTTGTTGAAAATCCTATCAAAAATGCAAACAGCAAAAGCCAGAAAAGAGAACCTTTCCTGGCAAACTCATTGGCAAGATTTTCTCCAAGAGGGAATATCCCTGTTTCCAGTCCCTGAATAAACACAGCCAGACCAAAGGCGACTATAGAAAGACCTATCACAATAGAAGACAGATTTTCGGGAACTTGCTGAATGATAACAATCTGGAAAAAGGCTATAACCAGTATAATAGGCAGTAAATCCCTTATGGAATTTTTTAAAAGTCCTAAGAAGATTTTTATATCAGACAAAAAACTTCTCCTATATTTATGATATATAATTTTTAAAAATTATAACCTACCAAGGAGATACAGATGATTATAGGAACTCCTTTATCCCATAATGCAACAAAAATTCTTTTACTGGGTAGTGGAGAACTGGGAAAAGAATTTGCCATAGAAGCCCTTAGACTTGGAATAGAAGTTATAGCCGTTGATAGTTATGAATATGCACCTGCCCAGCAGGTAGCCCAGAGATACTATGTGATAGACATGAAAAATGGTGACCAGATTAAAAATATAGTCTACAGGGAAAAACCAGATTTTATAGTGCCTGAAATAGAAGCAATAGACACATTAACACTGCTTGAACTGGAAAAAGAAGGATATACGGTTATTCCCTCTGCAAAAGCTACAAACTACACAATGAACAGAATAGGCATCAGAAGACTTGCTGCCGAAGAGGTAGGCTTAAAAACATCCCAGTATAGATTTGCATCTGATATTGACACATACAAAAAAGCCATAAAGGAAATAGGGCTTCCTGCAGTAGTCAAACCGGTTATGAGCTCCTCAGGAAAAGGTCAGAGTATAGTAAAAGAAGAAAGTCAAATAGAAAAAGCATGGTATTATGCACAGGAAAATGCAAGGGGTAAAGGTGGGGAGGTCATTATTGAGGAATTTATAGATTTTGATTTTGAGATAACACTGCTTACAGTTAGAACAAAAAATCAGGGAACCCTTTTCTGTGAACCAATCGGTCATATTCAGGTTGAGGGAGATTACCACGAAAGCTGGCAACCACAACCTATGAGCCCTGTCGCTTTAGAAAAAGCGAAAGAAATAGCCAGAAAAATCACAGATGCCCTTGGAGGCTACGGCATCTTCGGTTGTGAACTATTTGTTAAAGGGGATGAAGTCTGGTTTAATGAGATATCCCCAAGACCACATGATACAGGAATGGTCACAATGATTTCTCAAAATATGTCTGAGTTTGAGATACATTTAAGGGCTATTTTAGGTCTGCCAATAGATATTAAGATGACTGCTCCTGCAGGAGCTTCTTACTGCTTCCACGCATCAGACTGGGGAGTTGCACCTGTTTATGAAGGACTTGAAAAGGCTCTTTCTATTCCTGACACAAAAATAAGAATATTTGGAAAGCCAACAACCAGACCAAAAAGAAGAATGGGTGTAGCCCTTGCCACAGGAAATACCATAGAAGAAGCAAGAGAAAGGGCAAAATCAGCTGCTGAGCACATGAAGGTGGTATTATGAAGAAAGCAATAATAGTTTTTGTAATTCTACTTATTCTGGCTTTTGGGCTTTTCTGGGTATATAGATTATTATTTTCTCCAGAAAGGATAAATATAATCGGCAGGACAATTGAAACAACTATAGGTTTTGACAATGGTGTTGTTGAGTTTTACAGCTGTGGAAAATTAGTCAAAAGATTTTTAAAAGTTGAAAAACTAACCACTGCCAGAGGAACATACCAGAAAGAAACCAGACCTTACAGATTTGGGTATGGATATCTGGATAAAAATCTTGATGGAGTATTAAATAAAGATGAGAAAAGACTGGGAAAGGTATATTTTGAAATTCCTTCCCAGCGGGATTACATATATTATGATGCAAAGATAATTCCTGAGGAGTGATTATTTTTTATAAAATCTTCTAAATAGATATAATCTCTCCTCTTTGCATTTATTTATTTCATCCAGAACCTTTTGTTTACATTCATCCTCATCAAAACAGAAACCATTATCTTGATACTCCTTCAATAAGTCCCACATGGTAGTTCCTTCACATGTTTTCCAGATTTCACTGTAGTTTTTGCCTTTTGCATTCTGAAGACATTTTTCCATTTTAGTAACATAGTTCTGGCATTCTTTTTTTATCTTGATGGTTTTTGTTGCAGGTTTTTGTGCAGCCTGCTCAGTTTTTTTAGCTGCTGTTCCACATGAGAACAGCAAAACCATCACAGATAAACCAATCCCCATAAAAAATAATTTCTTCATAACAAAACCCCTTTTGGTTAGTATATACTTACCCAATAAATATAAAATTTAAAAAATTATAAATCCTTAACCTAAATCAATTTAATGTTTGAAATGTCTCATACCTGTAAATACCATAGCTATTCCGTGCTCATCTGCAGCTTCTATAACTTCAGGGTCTCTAATTGAACCACCAGGCTGGATTATAGCCTTTATTCCGTGTTTTGCTGCTTCATCAACACTGTCTCTGAAAGGGAAGAATGCCTCAGAAGCAAGAACAGCCCCTTCAGTTGAAAATCCAAATTCTTTTGCCTTTTTAACAGCTGTTTCCAGACTATCAACCCTTGATGTTTGGCCGGGACCAATTCCCACAGTGGCTTTATCTTTTGCTATCACAACAGAGTTTGACTTAACATGTTTTACAACTTTCCATGCAAAAAGCAGGTCTTCAACTTCTTCAGGGGTTGGTTGTCTTTTTGTTACCACTTCCCATCTTTCATACAGTCTTAAATCCCTATCCTGAACAAGAAGACCGCCGCTTATTCTTCTGTATTCCAGACCTTCTGGATTTTTATCAAAATTTTTAACCTTTACCAGTCTTAGATTTTTCTTTTTCTGGGTTAGATACTCAAAAGCGTCCTTTTCAAAATCAGGTGCAATAATAACCTCCAAGAATATTTCTGTTAGAGCCTTTGCTGTTTCCAGCTTTACAGGTTCGTTGAAAGCTACTATTCCACCAAAGGCAGATTTTGGGTCTCTTGCAAGGGCTTCTTTATAGGCTTCAAGCTGGGCTGGTCTAACAGCAACGCCACAGGGATTGTTATGCTTAACAATCACACAGGCAGTTGTGTCAAACTCTTTAACCAGATTTACTGCAGCTTCAACATCAAGGAAGTTGTTGTAGGACATTTCTTTTCCATGTAAAACCTCACTTTCGGCAATAGAAAGACCTTTATACTCAACAGGTGATATATAGATAGCCCCTTCCTGATGAGGATTTTCTCCGTATCTAAGGGTTGCTCTTTTTCTTACAGGAATAGAAAGCTCATAAGGAAATTTTTCATTTATATCAAACTTTTCATTCAGGACTGCTGAGATTACACTGTCGTAAAATGCAGTATGCCTAAAAGCTTTAAGGGCAAGTCTTCTTCTGGTTTCTAAGGTTGTTTCCCCTTTTTCTCTAAGTTCACTTATAACAAAATCATAATCATCAGGGTCAACTATGATTGTTACAAATTTATGATTTTTTGCTGAAGCCCTGACCATTGCAGGACCACCAATATCTATGTTCTCAATTATTTCATCAAGGTCTGCACCTTTTTTGACAGTTTCCTCAAATGGATAAAGGTTTATAGCAACAATATCTATAGGCTCTATACCCTGCTCCTCAAGCTGTTTCATATATTCAGGGTTATCTCTGACTGCAAGAAGCCCTCCATGGATTTTAGGATGTAGTGTTTTTACCCTTCCACCCATTATTTCCGGAAATCCTGTTATTTCAGAGACTTCAACCACGGGAATACCGTTTTCTTTTAAAACCCTTGCTGTTCCGGATGAAGAAATAATCTCATAGCCAAGTTCAACAAGTGCCTTTGCAAAATCCACAACGCCTCTTTTGTCTGATACAGATATAAGGGCTCTTTTTTTCATTTTTCCTCCTTTTATGTTTAATTTCTAAAGAAAAAGTAATAAATCAAAAATCCTGAGGCTAATCCCATAGAAACTATTCCTATTTCAGCCATAAATAGCAGAGAATTACCCATTTTTAATAAAAATCTATCAAATAAAAAAGCCAAAAATGGAAGGAACATTAAACCGGTTAAAATGACTATAACCGTAAAGGGATTTTTCTTCTTTTTTTCCATTTAAAAACCCTCTTTATTGTAAAATATTTTTGTCAAATCAATTTCAGGAGGAATATATGAAAAATTATAACATTGCTATACTTGGAGCGACAGGTGCAGTTGGGCAAACAATGCTGAGAGTGTTAGAAGAAAGAAACTTTCCAGTTGATGAGATTAGACTTCTTGCATCAGAAAGGTCAGCAGGCAAAGAACTGGAATATATGGGACTTAAATATAAAGTTGAGCCTGTAACACCTGAAGCATTTGAAGGTATAGATATAGCCCTTTTTTCTGCAGGTGGTTCAAGAAGTAAACAATGGGCTCCAATTGCTGTAGAAAAAGGAGCAATTGTTATAGATAACAGCTCGGCTTTTAGAATGGATGATGATGTTCCACTGGTAGTTCCTGAGGTAAACCCTGAAGATGTCAAATGGCACAAAGGAATAATCGCAAATCC
>JALWLQ010000101.1 GCA_027084095.1 Persephonella sp. | reverse complement strand
TTTTACTGTTTCTATGATATAAGACACCTCATCATTTTTCAAAGCAGGATGAACAGGGATTGCAAAAATCTCTTTTGTTACTTTTTCCCCGAAGCTGCAATCCAGATGCTCTGCATTTCTAAGCTGGTGAAGGGTGTATTCATAGTAAATTCTTGCACCTATACCCTTTTCAATAAGCTTTTCAACTATTGTATCCCTGTCAGGATGCCTTAAAGCATATATATGGTAAACATGTTTTCTTCCTTCCTCTTCCTTTGGAAGAATAAGCCCGGGAAGGTCTTTGAATTCTTCATTATATAGCTGGGCGATTTTTCTTCTTTTCTCATTCATTTCATCCAGCTTTTTAAGCTGCCAGTATCCGATACCTGCCTGAAACTCAGTAATTCTCAGATTTAAAGCAGGATGGTTTCCAAATTCTATCCAGTTTGAAATTCTTTCATCTATTGCGATACTGTTTGTGAGAATTGCTCCACCTT
Organism: Persephonella sp.; assembly: GCA_027084095.1. Classification (GTDB taxonomy): domain Bacteria; phylum Aquificota; class Aquificia; order Aquificales; family Hydrogenothermaceae; genus Persephonella_A. Next base: position 3,700 of record JALWLQ010000101.1, on the reverse strand, counting down.
CTCCCATTGCAACATTTTTTGAAGCATAAAAACTAAATGTAGATATATCACCAAGATTTCCTGCTTTTTTGCCTTTGTATTCTGCTCCGTGTGCCTGTGCTGCGTCCTCCAGGACATAAATCCCCTTTGGTTCACAGATTGCCTTTATTTTATCCATATCTGCAGGCTGTCCAAATAAATGAACAGGTATAACAACCTTTGGTTTATATTTTTCAACAGCCTGTTCCAGCTGGAATGGGTCTATGCAGTAGTCCTCTCCTACATCAACAACAACTGGAGTTCCACCTGCAAGGATAACAGCGTCTATTGTTGCCATAAAGCTAAGGGATGGAACAATTACTATGTCATCCTTACTATTTATCCCCAATGCTTTTAAGGCAATATAAAGTGCAGCTGTGCCACTACATACAGGATGACAAAAGGATGCCCCTATGTAATTGCTAAATTCTTCTTTAAATTTTAAAGTCCATTTTCCTCTGGTTATCTGACCACTTCTGATAATTTCCATTACCGTTTTTTCTTCTTCAGCTCCAAAAACAGGTTTTATTATTGGTATCATTGTCTCTCCTTTATATTGAGAATTTATTGAACTCTTTAAGAATGTTTAATGCTCTATAGGCACTTTCAAAGGCAGGTTTTGTGAGAAATTCTGAAATCATTAATTCCAGCTTATCCATATTATCCTTTTCTTTTACTGTTCCATCCGGATAAATAATCTTATCTTCTGCAAAATTGAGTTTTATTTCATGGTTTTTATTTTTTAATATCCATTCTCTTCTTAAAAAATCATGGCTCCATGCTACCTGTAAGAAAAATTCACCAGACTGGGTTTCTCCATGGATATCAAATATATCTCCTCTGTCTTTTACAGACTTTAATCTGAAATCTCCGAACAGATAGTTCATTATATAAAGGTCATGCCAGGCAAGGTCATAAAAGGGGTTTATATATCCTCTACCAAGGTTAAGTCTGTAGGCTTCTATTTTTTCTATATCTTTTTGAACGTCAAAATTTCTTACTATATTGGATTTTAGTTCAATTTCTGAAACTGCAAGAACTGCCTCATTTTTTTTGGCAAATTCTATGGCATCCTCAAGCTCCGAAGGTTTCATAGATGGGGGTTTTTCAATCATAACATTAATACCCCTTTCAAGAGCCTTTCTGGCAAGTGGAATATGTGAGAGGGGGTCTGTTGCTATGAAAAGAGATTTTATATTTTCTTTTTTTAAAGCTTCATCTAAATCTGTATATTTTGGAAATTTATCAGGAAATTCGGCAAGTCTTTTTGCATCAAGGTCTATCAAAACAGCATCAAGGCCAAGTGTATCAAATTTGTTCACATACTTTGAACCCATATTCCCGGTGCCAACAATACCTACTTTCAAAAAAAATTCCTCCTGTGGCTTTTAAATATTTTCCAAAATCAATAAAGCAAAAAACATGCCTATATTAACAGATTGGAAAATAAGAATTTTTTAAAGAAAAACTTTTGCAATTTTGCAAAAATCTATTTGATTAAGCCATACTCTTTTAGCACCTGTTTAAGTTTTTCCTCGTTTTCTTTTTTCATATAGTAAAGTGGAAGTCTCATCTCTATATCATCTATTAAGCCCATAAGATATGCTGCAGTTTTAACAGGGATAGGATTGGTTTCTATGAATAATGTTTTGAATAATTTCCAGTATTTGTCATGGATTTTTCTGGCTTCTTCAAAATTACCTTCAAGTGCCAGTCTACACATCTCAGAAATATCTTTTGGCACAAGGTTGTTTGCAACAGATATAACACCTTTTGCCCCAACTGCCATCATTGGAAGAGTAAGTGCATCGTCTCCTGAAAGTATAATAACATCTGGATTTGTTAGGGCTATCTGTTCAGACACCCTTGCCACATTTCCAGTTGCTTCTTTAAGCCCTATCACATTTGGAAAGTCTGCATAAAGTCTTGCAAATGTTTCAGGAAGCATATCTGTTCCAGTTCTTGATGGGATGTTATATAAAATTAATGGGATGTTAGTTTCTTCACAGATTGCTTTAAAATGCTGATAAATTCCTTCCTGTGTAGGTTTATTGTAATACGGAACTATCTGAAGAGAACCATCTGCTCCAGCTTTTTCTGCAGATTTAGTTAATGCTATTGCTTCATGTGTAGCATTCGCACCTGTTCCTGCAATAATTGGTATTCTTTTATCTGCATACTCAACAGCAAGATTTATCAGTTCCTCATGCTCAGGAAAAGTTAATGTAGCTGATTCTCCTGTTGTTCCAGCCACAACAATTGCATCTGTTCCATTTTCAACATGAAAATCTATAAGATTTTTCAAGGATTTTCTGTCTATAGAACCATCCTTAAATGGTGTTATAAGTGCTACTATTGAGCCTTTAAACATAATTACCTCCGTCTTGAGAAATTTATATCTAATAATAGTTTATAATATATTTGCCAATTTATCTTAACTCAAATAATCTGGAGGGATTATGTTTTTAGACAGGTTAATCGGTGCTTTTTCCAATGATATCGGTATTGACCTTGGAACTGCAAATACCCTTGTTTTTGTAAAAGGAAAAGGGATTGTTTTGTCTGAACCATCAATAGTTTCACAGGACACAAGAACTGGCAATGTAATTGCTGTGGGAATAGAATCCAAGCAGATGATTGGAAAAACACCTAAGGAAATAGAAGTTATCAGACCATTAAAAGACGGAGTTATAGCAGATTTTGATGTAACACAAGAAATGCTCAAATATTTTATTAGAAAAGTTCATTCCAATACAGCTTTATCCAAAATACTAAGACCAAGGCCAAGGGTAATAATAGGAGTTCCTTCAGGGATAACAACTGTTGAAAAAAGAGCAGTTATTGATGCTGCAAAGCAGTCTGGCGCAAGGGAGGTATTTTTAATTGCTGAGCCTATGGCAGCGGCTTTAGGTGCTGGACTTCCAATACAGGAACCTGGGGGAAATATGATAGTTGATATTGGTGGAGGAACATCTGAAATAGCCGTTATATCCCTTTCAGGTCTTGTTTTATCTGAAAGTATAAAAATAGCCGGCGATGAGATGAATGAGGCTATCATTCAATTTATGAAGAGAAAACATAATCTTCTAATAGGTGAACAATCTGCAGAAAGGATAAAGATAGAGCTTGGTTCTGCATATCCTACAGACAGGGATAGTAAAACTATGGTTGTTCCTGGTAGAGACCTGCGAGGTCTTCCAAGTAGTGTAGAAATCAAAGGTGAAGAAATCAGGCAGGCTCTTGAAAATGTTGTCCAGAGTATAGTAAATGCTGTTAGGCTTGCCCTTGAAAAAACTCCACCTGAATTATCTGCTGACATTGTAGAAAGGGGCATTGTTCTTGCTGGCGGCGGTGCATTACTGCATGGACTTGATATAAGGCTTAGAGAGGAAACAAACCTTCCTGTTTATTACTGTGATGACCCACTTACCGCTGTTGCCCGTGGTATCGGAATGGCTTTAAATGATATTGACTTGATAAAAAGAATTTCATTCCAGTAATGAGAAAAAAGTTTGCTCTTATTGGTCTGGTTATTATTCTTATTATTGGAGGGGGGCTATTTGTTGTAAGAACAGAGTTTGTTAAGGGATTAGCTCTAAATGTTTCTTATCCTTTTATGTATACCTTTGATAAAATAAGCAGTTTTCTGGATTATATATCTCAAATGGTTTCATCAAAAACC
>JALWLQ010000100.1 GCA_027084095.1 Persephonella sp. | reverse complement strand
CTCAAATGGAAACCACAAAAACCAGGAGTTTATCCATTCTACTGCACAGACTTCTGCTCTGCTCTCCACCAGGAAATGCAAGGATATGTGAGAGTATCTCCTGCAGATGCTAACGTACCTATTAAGTACGGCACCGGTGAAGAAATGCACGTAGTAAAATAAGGAGGTATAAAATATGAGCTGGCTTTCTCGAGGGCTGATTGCCCTCGCTTCTTTAATAATGATAGGAATTTACTTTAAACCTTTATGGGAAATAACTTTATATGCTCCACAGTATAAAGAAGGACTTAGAATGATAATATGGGTAAATAAAATACAGGGTGGAACTCCCCATGATTTAAGAAATATAAACTTACTAAACCACTATGTTGGTATGAAAAAAATAGACCCAAATTCTATTCCTGAACTAAAAATACTCCCCTTGATATTTGGTTTTATGATTTTATTTGGATTTATTGTTGCTATAACAGGAAATAAAAAATTACTTTATACATGGGTAATATTAATAACGATTATTGGGATAGCCTCTCTTGTAGATTTCTGGTGGTGGGAGTATGATTATGGGCATAACCTGAACCCCCATGCACCGATAAAAATTCCAGGAATGGCTTATCAACCTCCTATGTTTGGCTGTAAAAACCTTCTTAATTTTAAAGCCTGTGCATTTCCATCAACAGGTACATACTTGCTGGCACTGTCAGGTGTACTTGGTGTTTTAGCTGCTGGCATAGAAATTTTGAGAGGTAGAAGGTCTTGATGAAAAGAAAAATAATTCAAACATTTATTTTACTTATGGCTCCAGCAGTTATTTTTTTCCTTTCAGGAAGTTGTCAAAAGAAAGAATTATCTCCTGTTCCTATAAATTACGGACAGGATGAGTGTGCTTATTGCCGGATGAAAATCACAGACCCAAGATACGGGTCAGAATTACTTCTAAAAACCGGGAAAGCATACAAATTTGATAGTGTAGAATGTCTGGCAGCATTTTATATGGAGTATAAAGACAAAAATAAAATACATTCTCTATGGGTTCCTGATTTTCTAACAAAAGAATTTATTCCAGCTGAAAAAGCCCTTTATTTACGAGCAAAAGATTTACCCAGCCCTATGGGACTAAATTTATCTGCTTTCAAAAATAAACAAGAATTAGAAAAAGTAAAGCAAAAATATGGTGGTGAAATATTAAATTGGCAACAGGTTCTTCATCTTGTACAGAAAGAATGGTTGGAAAATAAACACAAAATGCACAAGCACCAGCATAAACATATGAACATGTAAAATGAAAAAACTCCTCTGCATAAAGGCAGTGTTTCTTCTTATTATCACTTCATTATACGCAAAGACTATAATAGTATGTCCAAATTGTGAAATCTCCTCCATTAAAAAAGCTCTCCAGATAGCTCAAGATGGAGATACTATTTTAATAAAAAAAGGAATTTACAAAGAAGGAAATATTCTTGTAAAAAAATCTGTAAAGCTGATAGGAGAAGATTATCCCATTATTGATGGAGAAAAAAAATATGAAGTTATCACTGTAAAAGCAAACAATGTTGTTGTTAAAGGACTAATTATTCAAAATTCAGGAAAGAGCGATATAGAGGATATAGCAGGAATAAAATTTTTTAGAACTAAGAAATGCCGTATTGAAAACTGTATTATAAAAAATAACTTCTGGGGAATTTATTTTGCAGCATCAAAAGAAGGAGTAATCAAAAATAATATTATTGAAGGTCCAGCCCGTTTAGAGTACCTAAAATCAGCTTTTGGTCATACTATTGAAACCAACTTTGGTAATGGCATACATCTATGGCATTGTAAAAATATGCTGGTAGAAGGAAATCATGTTAAAAACCACAGGGATGGAATTTATTTTGAGTTTGTCAAAAACAGCACCATTATTAACAATATAAGTGAGGAAAACCTAAGATACGGACTTCATTTTATGTTTTCCCACAGGGATAATTATATAAATAATGTTTTCAGGCGAAACGGGGCTGGAGTTGCTGTTATGTATACAAAGCATGTTTATATGGCAAGAAACAAATTTGAGTATAACTGGGGAACCCAGTCCTATGGAATTTTACTAAAAGAGATTTACGACAGTTATATGTATCACAATATTTTTTATAAAAACACCACAGGAATATTTGCAGATAATACAAACAGGACAGTTATAATAGAAAATGATTTTATAGAAAATGGATGGGCAATACGAATATGGGCTAATTCACAGGATAATTTATTTAAACATAATAATTTTATAGCAAATACCTTCAATGTAGCCACAAACAGTTTTCAAAATCCCAATAAATATGAAGAAAACTACTGGAGCGATTACAAAGGATATGACCTTGACCATGATGGGATTGGAGATGTTCCTTACCGACCTGTTTCTTTATTTGGATACTTAACAGAAAATTATCCCCAATCCATTATTCTCAGCAGAAGTTTTTTTGTTTATCTGATAGACCTTACAGAAAGAATGTTCCCTATGCTAATTCCATCAAGTCTGGAAGATAAAAAACCTCTTATGAGGAGACATGAATGGTCAAAGTAAAAAATCTTTATAAAAGATTTGGTAAACAGGAAGTTCTGAAAGGAATAAATCTGGAAATGACCAGAGGCAAAGTGGTATCAATCCTGGGACCCAACGGTTCAGGAAAAACAACTCTTATAAAATCAATTCTTGGGCTTGTTATACCAACCTCAGGAGAAATATACGTAAAAGGAGAAAGCATAAAAAAAAGCTGGTATTACAGAAAATTTATAGGATATATGCCGCAGGTGGCAGTTTTCCCTGAAAATTTAACATTGAAAGAGCTTATAAATATGCTTATAGACATAAGAAAAGAAGGGTATAACCCAAATATAAAAGATGAATTTATAGAGTATTTCAAACTACAGCAATACATGGATAAAAAGCTGAAAAATTTATCCGGTGGGACGAAGCAAAAAGTAAGTGCTTTAATTACCTTTATGTTTGACCCTGAAATATTTTTCCTGGATGAACCTACAGTGGGATTAGACCCTGTTTCCAGTAGCTTTCTAAAGGATAAAATACGCCAGCAGGTAGAAAGGGAAAAGCTTGTTATTCTTACATCCCATATAATGAGCGAAGTTGAGGAGCTATCTGATGAAATTGTATTTTTATTGGAAGGACAGATTTATCTAACAGGCACAGTAAAAGAGATAATAGAAAAATCAGGAGAAAAAAATCTGGAAAGGGCAATAGCAAAACTGATGGAGAAGGGATACAATGCTTAAGCTTCTGAAATACGAATTTTACAACATGTACCGAAATAAATGGATAATCTTTTATCTTTTATTTTTTCTGATTTTAACTGCTGCTTTATTTTATTTTGCAAAGGCACCTGTTAAAGTAGTTTCCACTCTGCTACAACTGGTTATTCTTGTTATTCCCCTTATAAGCCTTATTTTAGGAACAATATTCCTCTACGATTCAAGAAATTTTATAGAACTACTACTGTCTCAACCAATTAACAGAAAGAACATATTTATAGCAAAATATCTGGGAACCTCTATATCACTCTCCTTAAGTTTTTTAATAGGGATATGGTTGCCTTTTCTGATATCACTTAAATATATAGAAGCCCCTCCGGAATATCAGCTTTATACTTTACTAACTATTTCTGGAATATTTATGACATTTATATTTGTGGCTTTTGCGTTTATGATTGCCACATTTTTTGAGGACAGGGTAAAAGGGTTTGGAGCTTCAATTCTATTATGGCTATATATGACACTTATATATGATGGAATAATACTCTTTATTACCGTCTATTTTAGAGAATATCCTCTGGAAAAACCAGTTTTAATGTTATCCATACTTAACCCTGTGGATATTGCAAGGATTTTTGTAATACTTAAATTAGATGTTGCTGCTTTACTTGGATATACAGGGGCAATTTTCCAGAAATTTTTTGATACAGGATTTGGGATAACTGTTTCCTTTATTGTTATGGTGTTATGGATACTAATTCCTTTACTTTTAGGTATGTTTAAATTCAGTAGAAAAGATTTTTAAGGGGGTCTGAAGATGAAAAAAATTCTAACAGCAGTAGTATTAGCTATCGCTGCAACAACATCTGTAAGTAATGCACTTACAAGGGAAGAGATAGAAAAAGACCCAATACTCAAAGGTAAAATGTTAGCCAAAAGATGT
>JALWLQ010000099.1 GCA_027084095.1 Persephonella sp. | reverse complement strand
TCCTCAGGGTTAGAGTTGTTCCTGGAGGATGCTCAGGATTTCAATATGCAATGGGATTTGATGAAGCTATAGAAGAAAATGACAAAGTTGTTGAACTGGAAAACGGAGTAAAAATTGCTATTGATGAATTCTCTGCACCATATATCGGTGGAGCTGTTTTAGATTATGTTCAGGACTTTATGGGTGGCGGATTTACAATTAAGAACCCTAACGCTGCAAGTTCTTGCGGCTGCGGTAATTCATTCTCTTGCTAATCTAAAGGAACTTTATCCTTTCTCTCACATTGCTCATACAACGGACAGGAGGCACATTGCCTCCTTTTTATATTTTTCCTTACCCTTTTTATTACAAATAAAATAGCTAAGGAAATAGCTATTCCAACCAAAACATATTCAAAGAATTCCTTGAAATCCAAAAGGTTACTCCAGACTAATTTATATTTTTAAGTTTAACACTATTATAGATAGATTGTATGATTTCAGTAATAAATTTTATTAATCATAGTAAAATAATTAATTAGCAAAATACTGATGAAAAGAGGATTAAAATGTATTTATGGATAAAAGCTTTACACCTAATATCTGTTATATCATGGATGGCTGTTTTATTTTATCTTCCCCGTCTCTTTGTTTACCATGTGGAAAACAAAGACAAAAAAGAGTTTGTATCTGTAGTAAAAGTAATGGAGTATAAACTTTTTAAATATATTGGAGTTCCGGCCTTCTGGGGAACAGTTCTGACAGGCATAGCTATGATTGCAATGAACCCTGAAATGTTCAAAACAGGTGGCTGGATACATCTTAAACTGACAGCAGCTTTACTGCTTATTGCCTATTTTATACATCTTTCATTTATCAGGAAAAAATTAGAAAATGATGAATGCACAAAGTCAGGTAAATTTTTCCGATTTTACAATGAAGTGCCAACAATTTTGATGATAATAATAGTAATAATGGCAATTGTCAGACCATTTTAGGATTTGAATATGTTAGACAGATTATTTGTAAGAAAAAAGATAGAAGAGTTTTTACTTGAGGATATAGGATACCAGGATTTAACCACCGATAATCTGGATGTGGCTAAGGATGTAGAAGCTGTTCTAATTGCCAAAGATGAAGGTATTCTTGCAGGTGTTGATATAGCTCTTGAGGTTTTTAATGTTTTAGACCCTGATATAAAAATGGAAAAATATAAAAATGATGGAGATAAGTTCCAGAAAGGCGACCAAATCATAAAACTCTCAGGAAGTGGAAAATCAATTTTAAAAGGGGAAAGGGTTTTTTTAAACCTTGTCCAAAAACTTTCAGGAATAGCAACAACTACAAACAAGTATGTCCAGAAGTTAAAAGGAACTTCTGTTAAACTTCTTGATACAAGAAAAACAACACCAGGCTTAAGAGCATTTGAAAAATATGCCGTCAGAGTTGGCGGAGGGCATAACCACAGATTTGCCCTTTATGATATGGTAATGATAAAAGATAATCATATAGTACTGGTAGGAAGTATAACAGAAGCAGTAAAACAGATAAAATCAAAAGTTTCACCTATGGTAAAAATAGAGGTGGAAGTTTCATCCCTTGATGAGTTTAAAGAAGCTTTGGAAACTGAAGCAGATATAATTATGCTTGATAATATGGATATTCAACAGATAAAAAAAGCTGTAGAGATAAATCAGGGTAGAAAAAAACTTGAAGTTTCAGGAAATATAACACTTGATAATGTTGAGGAGTATGCAAAAACTGGAGTTGATTTTATATCAACCGGTGCAGTTATCCATTCAAGTAAATGGCTGGATTTAAGTCTAAAATTCAAATAAAAGGAGGTTAGAGTTTATGAAAAAAAGCTGTAAGATTACTGTTTTACCGGGAGATGGTATTGGACCGGAGATTATGGAGTCTGCCATTGAGGTTTTAAATGCTATTTCTAAAAAATACGGAATAAATTTTGAGTTCCATGAGGCGTTGATAGGGGGAGCTGCAATAGATGCAACAGGAAATCCCCTTCCAGAAGAAACCCTTGAGCTTGCTAAAAAAAGCGATGCTGTTTTACTGGCAGCAGTAGGTGGAGAAAAATGGGATAACCTGCCTACAGATAAAAGACCGGAAAAGGGGCTTCTCAGAATAAGAAAGGAATTAGACCTGTTTGCAAATCTCAGACCGGGAAAGGCATACACAGCATTGCTGGATGCATCCCCACTGAAAGAAACTCTTATTAAAGGTGTTGACCTTCTTGTTATAAGAGAGCTTACAGGTGGAATATATTTTGGAGAGCCAAGGGGAATAGAAGAGAGAAATGGTGAAAAAGTTGGATACAACACAATGATATATTACGAGCACGAGATTAAAAGAATTGCAAAGCTTGCCTTTGAGATGGCAAGAATGAGAAGAAAAAAAGTTACAAGTGTTGATAAAGCAAATGTTCTTGAAGTGTCTGCTGTATGGAGAGAAGTTGTAACTGAGGTTCATGCCGATTATCAGGATGTAGAGCTTGAACATATGTATGTTGACAACTGTGCAATGCAACTTGTTAGAAGACCAAAGGATTTTGATGTAATAGTTACCGGAAACCTTTTTGGAGATATCCTCTCTGACGAAGCTGGAGCTTTAACAGGTTCACTGGGAATGCTCCCATCTGCAAGTATCGGGGAAAGATATGCCCTTTATGAACCTGTTCACGGTTCTGCACCTGATATTGCCGGACAGGGGATAGCAAACCCAATAGCCATGATACTTTCTGCAGCAATGATGCTTGAAATAACCTGTAAACTTCCAGAAGCTGCAAGGGATATTGAAAAGGCTATAGATAAAGTGCTGGAAGAAGGCTACAGAACAGGAGATATCTGGGCTCCAGGAACAAAAAGGGTTAACACAAAAGAAATTACACAGGCAATTATCCAGAATTTATGAAAAGAATACTGGTAATATCTATTCTGCTTTTAAAGACGGTGTTTGCTTTTGAAGCCGTTCAGCCTTTGCCTACCACAATAAAATATGACAGGGCGAAGGCTGAACTTGGAAAAATTCTTTTCCATGACCCATCTTTATCAAAAGATGGTAAGGTATCCTGTGCAACCTGTCATGACCTTTATACAAAATGTGGAACAGACCAGAAACCTGTATCAACAGGTTTTGCCGGCAGGAAAGGAACAGTTAACTCACCTACAGTTTTTAATGCAGTTTTTAATTTTCGGCAGTTCTGGAATGGGAGAGCCGCTGATTTACGGGAACAATTGATGGGTCCAATAACTAATCCTGTTGAAATGAATACTACTCCAGAAGAAATAGAAAAAAAACTGAATAATAGCCAGTTTTATAGGAAAAAGTTCAAAGAAGTATATAACACAAGCAGAATAACCTTTGAACAGTTTGCTGAAGCAATAGTTGAATTCGAAAAAGCCCTTATAACACCAAATAGTAAATTTGATAGGTATCTTCAAGGTTTAGTTAGACTTTCTCCAGAAGAAGAGGAAGGATTTAAACTATTTAAAAAACTGGGATGTATTTCCTGTCATAATGGAGTAAATCTCGGGGGAAATTCATTCCAAAAATTAGGTATAGTAGTTCCGTATAATTGGAAACCAACAAACCCTGATAGATACCAGATTACCAAAAGAGAAGAGGACAAAAATGTTTATAAAGTTCCTACCCTAAGGAATATAACATGTACTTATCCATATTTTCATGATGGTAGTGTTGCAGATTTAAAAAAAACTATCAGCCTGATGGCACGCTATAATCTTGGTATAGATATTACCGATGAAGAAATAGAAAAAATAATTGCTTTTTTAGAAACATTGAAAGGAGAACTTCCTCCAATTCTCACAGAGGAACGTAAGTGAGAAGAATATATTTTATCCTTTTTCTTGCAGTCGTGGTGACTGCTGCATTTTTGTATTCATCCCAGAATACACTAAACTATACAAAGACAACCTCTCAAATACTACTTAGTTTAAAAAGATTAGAAAAAAACGAATTTAAATTAGAGAGTGAAATCCTTAAAAGTAAATTTTTTCTCTACTATGATTACGGTAGAATTCACGAGCCTATTCAAGAAATTAAGAAAATTATAGAAAAACTCAAAAAAGGCCATATAAGAGAGAAAATTCATGAGAACACTTATAAACTTGTTAAGGAATATGAAAGAAGGATTTATCAAAAAGAAGAAGAAATTTATAGATTTGAGATAGTAAATTCTGCAAT
>JALWLQ010000098.1 GCA_027084095.1 Persephonella sp. | reverse complement strand
GAGATATTTTTGACCTGAAAAAACAGTTTAAAAAGGAGTTTTACTCAATAAATAATAATGAACCTTTTGTGCATATACTCAATAAAAAGGCTTTTTTAGATAAAAGAAGAAACCAGACCTATTATGTAATTGCCTTTAAACTTGCTTATCTTTCAGGGGATGAAATAAAGGCAGTAAACAAAGTATTATATTTAATCCGTGATAAAGGACAGCTAAAAATTATTACAGAAGAAAATCTTTAGGAGAAGAAAGATGCTCAGTTATAAAGATGCAGGTGTTGATATAGAAAAGGCAGATAGATTTGTTCAGCAGATAAAAGGATTTGTAAAGGAAACATTTAACAAAAATGTCATTACTCCAATCGGTGGATTTGCAGGGGCATATCTGCTGGAAATCGCAAAGTATAAAGAACCTGTTATAACCTCTTCAACCGATGGTGTAGGAACAAAGCTGAAAATAGCCCAGATACTTGATAAGCACGACACAATTGGTATAGACCTTGTTGCAATGTGTGTTAATGACCTGGTGACAACAACCTCAAAACCTCTATTTTTCCTTGATTATTTTGCCACTGGAAAGCTAAAACCTGAAGTTGCTGTAGATGTTGTAAAAGGCATAGCTGAAGGTTGTAAACAGGCTGAATGTGCACTGATAGGTGGAGAAACTGCCGAAATGCCGGGGATGTATGGTGAAGGAGAGTATGACCTTGCAGGATTTGCTGTAGGTGTTGTGGAAAAGGAAAAAATGCTTGATGGTTCAAAAACACAGGAAGGGGATATTCTGATAGGGATTGCTTCTTCGGGAATTCATAGCAATGGCTACTCCCTTGTCAGAAAACTGATAGAAATGAAAGGCTATTCCTACGATATGTATATAAAAGAGTTTGGTAAAAAACTTGGGGAAGAGCTTTTAACACCTACAAAGATATATGTAAAAACGGTTCTGTCTCTTGCCGAAAAAGTTGATATACATGCTATAGCTCATATTACAGGTGGAGGAATTCCAGGTAATCTAATAAGGGTTATAAATGACGGATTAAAGGCTGTTATCCAGAAAGGAAGCTGGGAAGTACCACCTGTATTCAAATGGATACAGAAAGAAGGGAATGTTCCTGAGGAAGAGATGTTCAGGACATTTAATATGGGCATAGGCTTAATACTTGTAGTTCCGCCAGAGGAAAAGGATAAAGCAGTGGAGATATTGGAAAAACAGGGAGAAAAATTCTTTGTTATAGGGGAGCTGGCAAAGGGTGAAAAATCCGTTGATATAGTGTAAAGCCATGCCTTTGAAAGAATATATAGATAAAGCCAAACAAATTTTAGACAAAAACTGGACTGGTGAATATACCGTTCCATCCGTCCATCTATACCCTCATCAATGGAACTGGGATAGTGGTTTTATAGCTATTGGATATTCAAGATATAACTTTGAAAGAGCTGTAAAGGAATTAACTTCACTGTTTAATGCCCAGTGGAAAAATGGGATGCTTCCCCATATTGTTTTCAACCAGAAAAATCTGGGGAAATACTTTCCTGAACCTGACTTCTGGCAGGCTGAAAAGTCAGGACTTGTTCCAGATGGATTTATGACCTCAGGAATAACACAGCCCCCAATCCATGGATATGCAGCACTAAAAATATATGAAAATGCACCTGATAAGGAAAAAGCAAAGGAATTCCTTAAGTGGATTTATCCAAAACTTATAAAGCTCCATATGTATTTTTATCTTGAGAGAAATCCAGACGATAACGGGCTTATTTATATAAGACATCCATGGGAATCCGGAATGGATAACTCCCCTATGTGGGACAGCGTTCTGGAGAAGATAGACCTGTCTAAAGTAGAAGTTCCTTATTTTGAAAGAAAAGACAACAAAATAATTGACCCTGAACACAGGCCAAAGGATGAGGATTATTACAGATATATATATCTGGTTGACCTGTTTAGAAAAAATAACTATCAAGAAGAAAAAATATTTAAAGAGAGCCCATTTATAGTTTTTGACCCTATGTTTAATTCTATACTGGCAGCTTCAAATGAGGCTCTGGTAAAAATAGCAGACATAATTGGTGAAGACTATAAAAAGCCAGAAGAATGGTATTATATGACCACAAAAGCAGTAAGGGATAATCTTTTCAGCAATGAAAAAAATATTTTCTTTGCTTACGACTATATAGATAAAAAACTGATTGAGGTTGAAACTGCAGCAGGATTTGTTCCACTTTTTGGTGGTGTTGCTTCAACCCATCAGGCTTTAAGACTTTTTCATCATATCAATTCCTTGAACTTCTGTCAGATAGGAGAAAAGAACTGCTTTGCAATTCCCAACTATGATAAAACGAAAAAAGATTTTAAAAGTAATAATTACTGGCGGGGTCCAATCTGGGTAAATATAAACTGGTTGATATATCACGGCCTTAAGAGATATGGATTTAAACAAAAAGCTGAACATCTTGAGAAAACAATTCTGGAACTGCCTATAAGATTTGGGTTTTATGAGTATTTTGACTGCTTTAAAGGAACAGGATACGGAACAAAGGATTTCTCGTGGAGTGCAGCATTATTTATAGACCTGATTTATGACACATTTAGAGAAAAACCTAAGAGTAAAAGGAAATTAAACCAGACCCTTTTAATGAATACCAATGGCAATACTGTTCTCGTTGAGGATACACCACAACTGATACAGGATTTTTCTTACTTTTTCAAAAAAATAATAAGTCAGTATGCTAAAAAAGGTTCTGTTGATTATAAAAAAATACAGCTTTCCCCTGAATACAAAATTCTTCAATCTGTTGTTTCAAAATTTAATCACAAGGATGTGGTTAACTACACAAATGGAAACTCCCAGAAAGCATTTTTGATAAATTTGTATAACTTTATGGTTATTGATTTTGTGATTAAGATGAAAATACAACACTCTGTTAAAGAGATTGATGGATTTTTCACAAAACTAAAATACAAGATAGGAGGCAGAGAGTATTCACTGGATGATATAAAAGCAAAGCTGTTTGAGTTTGGAGATAAGAGGGTGCCTTTTGCCCTTGTTAAAGGAACTGCTTCATCCTCGGCTCTCAGATTTGTTGATAGCAATCATATAGAAAAAATCCTTGACCAGATAGCAGCTGATTTTATAAACAGCCCTGAAGTTATTATTGTTCCAGAGAAGCAGACTGTTTTAATATCAGAATTTTTCAGATGGAACGAAGACTACTTTTCAACAGATAAAGATATATTTGATTTTATTGCAAAATACATAACAGATGATAAGAAAAGGGAATTCCTTCAGAATAATCAGAACATTAAAATAAGATACATATCTTATGACTGGAATTTAAATAGAGATTAAAAATCCTCTAAGGCAGGATTTACAGGAATTGTGCCGTATCTGGCATCTTCAACAATAACTTTTCTTCCTTCTATTTTGACCCTTCCTTCAGAAATCCATTTTATTGCCTGTGGATAAATTCTGTGTTCAAACTTAAGGATTTTTTCAGAAAGGGTTTCCTCTGTGTCTTCCGGAGTAATGGGGACAACTGCCTGAACTATAACGGGCCCAGTATCCAGCTCTTTGGATACAAAATGAACTGTGCAGCCGGAAAACTTCGCTCCATATTCTATTGCCTGTTTTTGTGCTTTGAGCCCTGTAAAAGCCGGAGTTAGAGATGGATGGATATTTACAAGTTTTCCCTCAAATGCATCAATAAACTCATCGGATAATATCCTCATATAACCTGCCAGAACAACAAGCTGTGGATTTTCCTTTTTTATTCTGTTTATCAGGTGTCTGTCATATTCAAGTCTGTTATCAAATTTAGAGGGGTCATGAAATTCTGCAGGAATACTATATTTTTTTGCTATTTCCAGACCTTTTGCATCCCTTTTATTTGATATAACTAATTTTATTTTTCCCTGAATTTTGCCGTCCTTATATGCCTTTACTATAGCCTCTAAATTTGAGCCTCTCCCTGATATTAAAACAACTATATCCATCTATAACCTTCTAATTTGGTTTGAAACAATTATAACACCCGCTTTATATTAATATCAGAATAATAATAAGCTGGAGGGTTCAATAATGCGCTGGTTGGCAGTTTTTCTATTAGTGTTTTCTTTTTCATTTGCCCAGAATATTCAGGTTGAGGATATGAAATTTGCAGTGGCTATTCAGGATAGAGAACCTATAGGAATATCTGAAAAGTTTCCGCCAGATATAGGA
>JALWLQ010000097.1 GCA_027084095.1 Persephonella sp. | reverse complement strand
AAACTTCTTACACCAGTTTGAACCACACTCTGGACATCTTATGTGTTCTTGATACTTCCTTGGTCTTCCTCTCTTCCTCATAATTCTTATTTTACAATACTTTTAGCTATTTTTAGATAGGAGTATCTCCGTAAGACGATAAATTTTATCTAAAAGATTAAGGGGGATTAAACCCCCTTGAGTAAATTTATTCAGAAAGTTTCTCTATCTCTTCCTGAGGAATAATTGCCTCAACTTCTGCGTATTGTCTAATACCTGTTCCTGCTGGAACTATGTTACCAATAATAACGTTTTCTTTGAGACCTTCAAGGTGGTCTTCTTTTCCTTCAACTGCAGCATCAGCAAGAACTCTTGTTGTTTCCTGGAAGGATGCAGCAGAAATCCAGCTTTTTGTAGACAGAGATGCTTTTGTAATACCAACCAGAACAGGTTCAGCTTTAGGTGGTCTTCCACCTTCCTCTGCTATTCTTTTTGCCTCTTCCTCAAGATCTACTTTGTCCACTATTTCATTAAGCAGGAATCTGGAATCTCCTGGGTCAACAATCTTAACTTTTCTGAGTATCTGTCTGATTATTACTTCAAAGTGTTTATCGCTAATCTCAACTCCCTGCATTCTGTAAACCATCTGAACTTCTTTAACAAGGAATTTAGCTAGTTCTTCAGGTCCCATAATTCTCAGGATATCGTGTGGGTTAGGTGTTCCATCTGTAAGTGGGTCTCCAGCTTTAACAACTTCTCCATCTTTAACAATCATATATTTACCTTTTGCGATTGAGTATTCTTTTTGGAGACCTGTTTCTTTGTTGAATACGATAACTTTGTATCCTTTGGATTTAAGTCTTACTACACCTTCAAATTCAGCTTTTATAGAACCATCATCTGTGAGCATCTGCCCTTCATGGACATGTTGACCATTTTTAACAAGAACCAGAGCATCCTTTGGAACATCATATTTTTGTGATTGTCCTGTAATTGGGTTGTAAACGATTATATCGTCTGCATCTTCATATATTCTGACTATTCCGTCTATCTCTGAAACTATAGCTTTGTTTTTAGGCTCTCTTGCTTCAAGGAGTTCTTCAACCCTTGGAAGACCTCCAACGATATCTCTAACTTTGGCTGTTTCCCTTGGAATCTTAGCAATTATATCACCTGCCTGAACTTTGAATCCTGGTTTTACCTGCAGGTAGTTGTGGTAAACATCTGCATCCTCAGCTTCGGAACATGCAAGACATTTATCCCATTGTGTTTCAAGGTCGTTTCTTGAAAGCATTATTATTGTGTTTACAGGCAGGTCATAAGTGTATTCTTTACCGTCATCTCCTTTAATAACTGCCCTTGGTGTGTGGAGGACAGCATCTTTTGGTCTCATAAAGGAGATATCTATAATTGTTTTTCCTGTTATATTATCCCTTTCCTCTCTTACTGTTACATCCAGTATGACGTCTCTAAGCTCAAGTGTTCCTGATTTTTCTGCAATAATTGGAATAGCAAATGGATCCCACTCAACAAGAACATCTCCAGGTTTGACCTTTTGTCCATCTTTTACCTTCAGGATACCGCCGTATGGAGCAGGGAATCTTTCTTTGATTTTTCCTTCTTCATCAACAATCTGGATTGCACCATCCCTGTTTATCACGAGAGTTTTTCCTTCTCTATCAACAACAGTTTTCACATTAAGAAGTTTAACTATACCTTCAACAGAGGCTTCATGTTTTGTTTGTGCTTTTTGTGCCGTAGCAGCACCACCAATGTGGAATGTTCTCATTGTAAGCTGTGTTCCGGGCTCACCGATAGACTGAGCTGCAATAATTCCAACAGCTTCTCCGATATCAACCAGTTTTTTCTGTGATAGGTCTCTTCCGTAACATTTAGCACATACACCTCTTTTCTGTTCACATGTAAGGACAGATCTGATCTTAACTGTTTCTATTCCTGCATTTTCTATAGCCTGTGCTTTTTCTTCATCTATTTCTTCACCTGCATTTACAATAACCTCGTTTGTATATGGGTCTACTACATCTTCAGCAGCATATCTACCTATTATCCTATCTTTGAGTGATACAACAATTTCTCCACCTTCTATGATTGCAGATACTTCAAGTCCATTTAGTGTTCCACAGTCATCGTTTGTTATAATTACATCCTGAGCGACGTCAACAAGTCTTCTTGTAAGATATCCGGCAACAGCAGTTTTCAGAGCTGTATCTGCAAGACCTTTTCTTGCACCGTATGTGGAAATGAAGTATTCAACGATTGTAAGACCCTCTTTGAAGTTAGACCTGATAGGTGTTTCTATAAACTCACCTGAGTGCTTGGCCATCAAACCACGCATACCAGCAAGCTGTCTAATCTGGTCTTTGTTACCTCTCGCACCTGAGAGTGCCATCATATAGATTGGGTTGAATATACCTGGATATTCTTTTCCGTTTTCTACTCTTTTTGTTTTCTCAAGTTCTTCAAATAGAAGTCTTGTTACTTCATTTGTGGTCTGGGACCAGATATCAATAATTTTGTTATGTCTTTCACCTTTGGTGATTATCCCGTCAACATATTGCTGCCATACTTTCTGAGCTTCTTCTTCAGCTTTTCTTATGATTTCCCATTTGTTTTTAGGAACTACCAGGTCATCTGCTGATATTGATACACCTGCTTTAGCAGCGTATTCAAAGCCAAGCTCTTTTAGTTTATCAAGAGTTTCGGCTGTTATCTCATTTCCAAACTGTTCATATATCTCAGAGATAATTGCTGAAACTTTTTTCTTATCAAGTGGTTCGTTTACAAATCTAAAGCCTTCGGGGAAAACTCTGTTAAGAATTAATCTTCCTACTGATGTTTCAACTATTTTTCCGTCTTTCTTGACTTTTATTTTTGCAAGGAGGTCAACTTTTCCAAGGTCATAAGCCAGAATTGCTTCGTCCTCATTTGCAAATAGCTTTCCTTCACCTTTAGAGCCCTCTACAATCTGTGTCAGGTAATAGGCACCAAGAATAATATCCTGAGAAGGCATTGTAATAGGTTTTCCATGTGCAGGAGAAAGGATATTCTGTGTAGAAAGCATTAAAACATAAGATTCTATCTGTGCCTCTACTGATAAAGGCACGTGAACAGCCATCTG
Source organism: Persephonella sp. (assembly GCA_027084095.1). Taxonomy (GTDB): domain Bacteria; phylum Aquificota; class Aquificia; order Aquificales; family Hydrogenothermaceae; genus Persephonella_A. The sequence continues at coordinate 1,131 of JALWLQ010000097.1, read as the reverse complement.
GTCTCCGTCAAAGTCAGCGTTAAATGGAGGACATACTAATGGGTGAAGTTTTATAGCTTTGCCTTCCACTAAAACAGGCTCAAATGCCTGAACAGACATCCTGTGGAGTGTTGGTGCCCTGTTAAGCAGAACAGGGTGTTGTTTTACAACTTCTTCAAGGCACTCCCATACCTCCGGTGCCTTTTCCTGAACCATTCTTTTAGCGTTTTTGATGGATGTTGCATATCCTTTTTCTTCAAGTCTTCTGTATACAAATGGCTTGAAAAGCTCAAGAGCCATTATTTTTGGTAAACCACACTGGTGCATTTCCAGTTCAGGTCCCACAACAATAACAGAACGGCCTGAGTAATCAACCCTTTTACCAAGGAGGTTCTGTCTAAATCTACCCTGTTTTCCTCTTAATGAGTCTGAAAGGGATTTAAGTGGTCTGTTATTCTGGGTAACGATTCTTCCTCTTCTACCGTTATCTATAAGAGCATCAACTGCTTCCTGAAGCATTCTTTTTTCATTTCTGATAATAATCTCTGGAGCATCTAACTCAATCAGTCTTTTAAGCCTGTTATTCCTGTTGATAACCCTTCTATAAAGGTCGTTCAGGTCAGATGTTGCAAATCTTCCACCATCAAGAGGAATGAGAGGTCTTAAATCTGGTGGAATTACAGGAATCACATCAAGAATCATCCATTCAGGTCTGTTTCCTGACTTTATAAATCCTTCAATAAGTCTGAGTCTTCTTACTAATTTTTTCAGTTTCTGCTCTGCAACTTCTTTAAGAATTGTCTGTCTTACAGAATCTTTTATGACTTCGAATATTGGAATATCTGGATTCTTCTCTCTATAAAGCTTGTAAAGTTTCTCAAGAGCAGAAGGTCCCCTATCTACCACAAAACCATCTTCACCATATTGGGCAACAAGATCTTTGTATTCTTCTTCATGGATAAGCTGTCCAGTTTGTAGATTTGTATCTTTAGGGTCTATTACCAGATAGTATTCTTTGGATATAACAGCATCTATCTCTTTATCTGTAGGAATTTTCTCTCCAAACTTAATTCCAGCTTCTGCAAATCTTCTTGCGATTTCTGTTATTACTTTTTTATAAAGTCTATCCTGTGTCTGTTTAAATTCAGGACC
>JALWLQ010000096.1 GCA_027084095.1 Persephonella sp. | reverse complement strand
CCAGAAATAGGAGGTTAGGAGGGCCATGAGAGGAAACACAGCTTCAGGTGCTGCGTGTCCCACTAACCTGAGGGGATTTGTATTATATGCAAAAAATGAAAAAAATCAATACCTTATATCAGATTAAGAAATACAACTATTTTCTTTTTTCCGTCATTTTTATGGTTCTTTCAATCTCTTTCTCAGGAATATGTTCCCACTCTTTAGGTTTCAGATTATTCAGTTTTATTCTGCCAACTGATGTTCTTATTAGCCTTATAACAGGATGACCAAAAGCTGCCATAAATCTCCTTACTACCCTTTTCTGTCCTGAATGAATTGTAATTTCCAGAAGTGTGGAATTCCTTTTTTTCTTTAGGATTTTTATATCATCAGGTTTAAGGAATACATCTTCAAGCTGTTTTCCTTTTCTCATACTATTAAAGGTATCCAGATTTACCCTTCTTTTAACTTCTACTATATAGGTCTTAGGAATTTTATTTTTAGGGTGCATAAGTTTATTTGCAAACTCTCCATCATTTGTAAGTATAAGAAGACCTTCACTGTCATAATCCAGTCTCCCTGCCGGAAATACTTTTTCTTTGAGGCCTATCTCCTCAAATAAATCTGAAAGTGTTTTTCTACCAAATTTGTCCTTACCCAGCTGAGTTAAGTATCCACGGGGTTTGTATAGTTTTATATAAACTTTCTTCTGAACTGGCTTTAATACTTTTCCTTCAACTTCAACTTCATCTTTTTCTGGATTTATCTTTAACCCCAGTTCTTTTACTACTTTACCATTTACTTTGATTTTTCCTTCGTGTATAAGCTGGTCTGCTTTTCTTCTGGAACAGTATCCAGTTGATGCAATAAATTTGTTAAGTCTTACCTCCATCATAAATCCTTCCAAAAATTTTTAGGAAATTTAGTATATAACAACATAAATCTGACCAAAGTTTGTGCAAATTAGTATTGACAATATACCAAAAAAGGCACATACTTATTGCAGAAGATGTTTAAAGTCTCTCAGGGGAATTCCCCTCTCAGAGCGCGCTCCCAGAGCCTTTAAACTCTTCAAAAAAGTTAAATTTTATTTTGGAGGATTTTTAGTAATGCGTCACACAGGTACAGTTAAATGGTTCAACTCAAAGAAAGGATACGGCTTCATCACAAGAGATGATGGCCAGGGTGATGTTTTCGTTCACTTCTCAGCTATTCAAGGCGAAGGATTTAAAACTCTGGAAGAAGGCCAGAAAGTAGAGTTTGACATTGTTCAAGAAGAAAAAGGTGAAAAAGCACAAAACGTTGTAGTCAGCGGATAATCAATTTATTCTCATAAAGGGGTGGAATTCCACCCCTTTTTTATATTATCCTTAAAATAAAAATTTTCAGGAAATTTAATGAGGAAATCTTTCCTAACTATTCTTAGTTTTTTATTGCTATATATATCTGCATTTGCAGAAAAAGGTGTATATAAAGTTTATGTATATTTTTTTCCAGTCGGAGAAGTGACATTTGATATTCAAAACAACAAAGCATTTGTAAAGGGAGAAACCTATCCCAGTTTCAGATGGATTTATAACTATACATTCAGATTTGAAGCCTCAGAAAAAGGTTATTTTCTCTATGAAAAGGAAAACAAAAAAGAAAAAGTATACAAAAATGAGCAAATTCTTAAGAAAAAACCATGGCTTCCACTAATTGTGAAATATATTCTTGAAGGCCAAAAGCCTGACCCTGAAAAAGACAAAAACTTCCCATACAAAATAATAGAAAAAGGGGACAGGGTAATTATCTATCCATTAAAAAGTAAAAAGGTCAAAAAAATCATCCTCAAGCTATCAAAAAACAATAGACTGCCTGAAAAAATAGAGATAGAAGGAAAAATAGATATAACTCTAAAAAGAATTAAATAATTTCCACCTGCTCTTCCTGAAATTTGCCGTTAATCAGTTCCCAGCTTCTCCAATTATCAGCCTTACCATTTTTCACAGACAGAATTATATAAGACATATCAGGCTGGGCAAATCTAAGGTCTGTTTCTGAAGGCCTATCAGGATGGTCAGGGTGGGTATGATATATTCCAACAATCATAAGCCCTTTTTGGTCTGCATAATTTTCAACCTTTAGATAATCCTGAGGTGCTATCTCAAATCTATCGTTAGCCCTTTCTTTATTCTGATTTTCAACCTGAAAGGCCTCAACAGCCGTTCTTATATTTTTTTCAAAATCTATCTCGCCAATTAAAAATCCACATATTTCATAAGGGTATCCTTCTTCGCCCTGCCTTTTGATTTCCTCTATTACTTCTTTTTTTATTTTAAGCATTATCAGACCCCTTTTTGTATAATTTTATCATGGAGATTATTGATTTAGGCAAAACAGAGTATAATCAGGCTTTAAAACTACAGAAGGAATTTTTTGAAAAAAAATTAAAAAATCCCCAGCAGGAAGATGTAGTTCTTATAACAGAACATTATCCGGTATATACCCTTGGAAAAACCACAAAAAAAGAGCATCTGATAAATATTCCTTCAGAAATTCCTGTGGTTGAAATTGAACGGGGGGGAAGTGTTACATTCCACGGAGAAGGTCAGACAGTTGTTTATCCAATAATAAGCCTTACTGGAAAAAAATTATCTGTTAAAAATTTTGTATGGTCTCTGGAAGAGGTAATGATACAGACATTAAAAGAGTTTGATATAGAGGCTTATAGACTGGCAAAGCTGCGGGGAGTATTCACACCAAAAGGTAAAATAGGCTTTATCGGAGTAAAAATATCCCGTTTTATTTCCTATCATGGATTTTCCTTAAATATAAATGTTGATAAAACGTTTTTTGATAAAATAATCCCCTGTGGAATAACCGATATTCCTGTTTGCAACATGGCAGACTTTATATCTGAGATTGATATTGAACAGGTAAAGCCTGTTCTTAAAGAAAAAATAAAAATGATTTTAGGGGAAAAATAATGGAAAAAAACTTCTTTGTAAAATCCCATGGACTTGGAAATGATTATATATGTTTAGATGAAGAAAATATTGATTTTCCTTTATCTAAACAGGCTATAAAAACTATTTGCGATATCCATTACGGAATAGGTTCTGACGGGATACTACTGAAAACTGTCTCGGAAAGGGCAGATTTCGGTCTGAGAATTTTTAATCCAGACGGCTCAGAGGCAGAAAAAAGCGGAAACGGTCTTAGAATATTTATAAAGTTCCTATACGATTATGGATATACAGATAAAAGAGAATTTACCATTGAAACAAAAGGTGGCATTGTAAAAGCAAATATTGATGAGCTTGAAAACGGTAGAGCCCGTATAATTACCGTAGATATGGGAAGGGCTATTTTCAAGTCAGACCAGATACCAGTTATCTGTGGGACAGAAGAATGCATCGGTAAAAAAATCAAAATAAAGGACAAAGAATTTGAGATTAACTGTGTATCTGTAGGAAATCCCCATTGTGTAATAATCACAAATGAACTTGATGAAAAAATAGTCAACGAATACGGAAAATTAATTGAAAATTATGAAATATTCCCAAATAGGACAAATGTCCAGTTTGCAAAAGTAATATCTCCTGACCTTGTTGAGATAAGGATATGGGAAAGGGGAGCAGGATATACCCTTGCTTCAGGCAGTTCTTCCTGTGCTGTTGCATCTGTTATGGCAAAAAGAGGGCTTACAGATAGAAATCTTACAATAAAAATGCCCGGTGGAGAACTGAAAATATCTATAGATGAAAACTGGAATATAAGAATGACAGGGGAAGTTCAAGAAATATGCTCAGGGGTCTTAAGCCCTGAACTGACTTCCCAATTTACTTAGGCTGGTAATAGAGAAATCTTCCACAATGGGGACAGGTTAATAGACCTTCCCCTTTAACAACACTACTGTATATCTTAGGTGGTATTATCAGGAAACAACCTGTGCAGGTATCACTGTCTATAATAGCAATTGCTGTTCCTCTTTTATTTTTTACCAGTTCATATCTTGATAAAAGCTGCGGTTTTATACGGGATGCCACGTCTTTTCTTTTTTCTTCTAATTCTTTTAGTTGCTGCTCAACCTCTTCAAGCTCTTTTTCTTTTTCTGCTATTTTTTTATCAATCTCTTCTTTTTCTTTATCTATAACCTGTTGCAGTTTTTGTTCTTCTTCTTTGAGTTTCTCAATCTCTTCCATTATGGATAAGATTTCATCCTCAACTTCCATTATCATCTCTTCTATCTGGGCTTTTTCCCTGAGAAGGGCTTTGTATTCTTCGTTGGTTCTAACCCTTTCCAGTGCTTCCTGTATTTTTTGAATTCTGTCTTCATAACTCTGGATGTCCAGCTCTTTTTCTCTTTTCAGGGCTTCGGCTTTTTTCAGGTCTGTGTGGATTTTTTCAAATCTGAAAATTAGTTCTTCCTTTTGTTTTTTTAAGGCTTCTATTTCCTGTGGTATCTGCTCTTTAAGTTTTTTTAGTTTTGAGATTTGCTGGTCTATCTCCTGAAGTTCAAGTAAAAGTTGTATATCAGTATCCATTTTTTCTCCAATTTAATTTTTAACTATATCTATAATATACTTTTATCAGAAGGTTAATCAATAGTAGTATGCTCAGAAACAGTTATCTAAATTCTTGTTTTCAATTAGTATTCACAAAGATGGCTTTGAAAATAAAAATTTTGAAGTAATTACTACATAAATTCAAAGTATTTTCTTATTTTTTAAGTAGTCTTCTATATTTTGTAGAGCTTTTTCCAAAAGAGAAATTTTATTCATGGCCACATTAATCTCTTCTTTTATAGCTTCAAGCTCGTCAGGATATTCATGTTTAAGTTTATTTCTTAATTTTCTTATTTCTATCCATTCCACAGAAGAGTTAATTATTCCCAATTTTTCTAATTTATCCAGTATATCTATAAAACTCATATTTTCATAAAGTTCCCCTATTTCTTCTAAAAAATGCCTAAAAAGCTTTTGCCCTAAATAATCCTGAAGTTTTATAAATCTAAAAACAAATGTATCTATCACTTTCACAACTTCAAAATCATCTATATCAAAATCTTTTAGTATATTTTTACTTTCTATTTCCTTAGAGGCTTGTTTAAGTCTATTCAGGTGAATGTTGGCTATTTGAAGATTTTCCTTAATTATGCTCAAATTAATACTCCTTTTTCTTTTGCCTCTTTAAAGATGCTCTTCTCTTTTTTATATGGATTTTTAACTATTAAATCCACTTTTCTTTCTATACCTTTTATTTCTATCTGTGCTAAAAATTTAAGTTCTTCCTGTAAAGAAGTTTTTTTATCTGTTTCTATAAATATATCAATATCTCCACCTTTCTTGCTTAAGTCTGCCCTTGAACCAAAAATATAGACCTTGGAATTTTCCCCAAATATTTCCTTTGCCAAATTCTTAATTATTTTGATTTCATTTTGAGATAATCTAACTCTTTTTTCCATTTTAAAATTAATAAAATGATTTTGTAAATAAATTTGTAAATAAAACTACTACTGTGGGAAGTGTATGGCAAGGAGAAAGCCAAAGGACAGGCTTACACCTGTCCCATTTCTCTGGCCATTTGGTAAAGTCTTCTAATTCTTTCTTCTGTTGGTGGGTGTGTTGAGAACAAAGATGCTATTGCTGAACCTCTAAGAGGGTTTACTATCATCATATGAGCTGTTCCAGGATTAACCTCTCTTTCTGCAACAGGTGCAAGTTTTTGTGCTGCCATTTCAAGTTTTTCCAGTGCTTTTGCAAGGGATAATGGGCAACCGCATATTTTTGCACCTGTGGCATCAGCTGCATATTCTCTGGAACGGGATATAGCCATTTGTATAATCATTGCTGCAAGAGGGGCAAGTATTAGCATTAAGAGAGAACCAATAATGTTTCCAACTCCATTGTCTTCATCTCTACCTCCAAAGAGATTACCCCAGAATGCCATTTCTGCAAGCATTGAAATAGCACCACCAATTGTTGCAGCAATAGAGGAAATAAGAATATCTCTATTTTTAATATGGGCTATTTCGTGGGCAAGTACTCCTCTCAGTTCTTCAGGGGAAAGTATATTCAGAATTCCAGAAGTTACAGCAACAACAGCGTGTTCTGGGTTTCTTCCTGTAGCAAATGCATTTGGTATATCTATAGGGGCAAGATATACCTTAGGCTTTGGAATTCCAGCATTCCTTGCCAGTTCCTCAACCATATCATGTAGCCATGGAGCCTCTTCGTACGGAATTTCTCTTGCACCATACATGGCCAGAGCCATCTTATCTGAGAACCAGTAGGCCATAAAGTTCATAATCATTGCAAAGAAAAAGGCAATAATCATCCCTGCCTGGCCACCCAATATCTTACCTACTACAAGGAACAGTCCTGTTAATACACCAAGTAACAGAACTGTTTTTATTGTTTGCATGATACCGCTAACCTCCTGGTGTTTGGTTTAAGACATATTATTGATAGGCTGTGAAATTTTTGTGAATAGAAAATAAAAAAGCCCCCTTGATGGGGGCTTGAGATTAGTTAACCTCCGGCTCTATCACATCGTCATCAGAGCCTTTCTTTTCTCCACCACCCTGTTGTGTACCGCTTCCACCTGACTGATATAGTTTTTGTGCTATTTTGTTAGCTACTGTGGTTACTTTGTCTATAGCGGCCTGTATTTTGTCTTTTTCATTTGAAGCAAGGGCGTCTTTTGCTTCTTTTAGAACTTCTTCAGCCTCTTTTTTATCTTCATCTGAAAGTTTGGCTTCATTTTCTTTAAGTGTTTTTTCTAAGCTGTATACGAGAGCATCCAGCTGGTTTCTAAGTTCCACTGTTTCCTGGAATTTTCTGTCTTCTTCTTCATGTTTTTTAGCTTCTTCTATAATCTTGTTAATTTCTTCCTCTGTAAGTCCTGAGGACTGTTGAACTGTTATTGATTGAGATTTTCCTGTTGCTTTGTCTGTAGCTGTTACGTGGAGTATTCCGTCTGCATCTATATCAAAGCATACCTCAATCTGTGGAACTCCCCTTGGAGCAGGTGGTATATCTGTAAGGAAAAATCTACCAAGGGATTTATTTTCCTTAGCCATTTTTCTTTCACCTTGAAGGACGTGTATCTCAACCTGTGTCTGATTATCAGCTGCAGTTGTGAAGATTTCACATTTTTTAGTTGGTATAGGTGTATTTCTTGGTATAAGAACTGTCATTACTCCACCGAGTGTTTCTATACCCAGTGAGAGTGGTGTAACATCTATCAGAAGAACATCTTTTACTTCTCCTGCAAGGACACCACCCTGTATTGCTGCACCAACAGCAACAACTTCGTCTGGGTTCACACCTTTGTGAGGCTCTTTACCAAAGAACTCTTTGATTTTTTGTTGAACAAGAGGAATTCTTGTTGAACCACCAACCAGAACAACATCATCAATATCCTGAGGTGTAAGCTTAGCTTCTTCAAGAGCTCTTTTTACTATATCCATAGTCCTGTCAATAAGGTCTTTAATCATTTCTTCAAGTCTTGCCCTTGTCAGTTTTTTCTCAAGGTGCAGTGGTTGGTTTGTATTAGGGTCTATTGTGATAAATGGCAGATTAATCTCTGTTTCCATTTTGAATGAGAGCTCTTTTTTAGCCTGTTCAGCAGCTTCTTTTAATCTCTGGAATGCTGTCTTGTCCTGTCTTAAATCTATACCATGCTCTTTTTTGAACTCATTTACAAGCCAGTCTATAATTCTGGCATCTATATCAGCACCACCAAGGTGTGTATCACCATCAGAAACTTTAACCTCAATAACTCCATCTCCACCTTCAAGTATAGATACATCAAATGTTCCACCACCAAAGTCATATACAAGGATTTTCACATCAGATTTTTTATCCAGTCCGTAAGCAAGAGCAGCTGCTGTAGGTTCGTTGATTATTCTTTTTACTTCAAGTCCAGCAATTTTACCTGCGTCTTTTGTAGCCTGTCTTTGTCTTTCATTAAAGTAGGCTGGAACTGTAATTACTGCTTCTGTAACTTTTTCACCAAGGTAGCTTTCTGCAGCTTCTTTCAGCTTTTTGAGTATCTGAGCTCCCACCTCTTCTGGTCTTACCAGTTTTCCAGCATTGGGAACATCAAATACAGCATCACCTTTGTCATCGGCAACAACTTTGTAAGGAACATGTTTTATCTCTTCCTGAACTTCCTCAAACTTTCTTCCTATAAATCTTTTGGACTCATATATTGTATTTTCTGGGTCTAATACGGCTCTTCTTTTTGCTGGGTCCCCAACAAGTATTTCGCCTTCTTTTGTCCAGGAAACTACAGAAGGTGTTGTTCTAAAACCTTCCTGGTTTGCAATAACAATTGGTTCACCACCTGACATTACTGATACAACAGAGTTTGTAGTTCCAAGGTCTATTCCAATAACTTTGCCCATGGATTTTCCCTCCAGTATTTAGTATTTTCACATTTTATAATTTACAACTTTAGTCTATTATTGTCAAGTCTTTTTATATAAATAGTTATAAATTTTAGCAGGGTTAAATAAAATCAAACTTGAGACGATAAATATTTAAAACTCTTGTTGAGGTATCTATAATGAGAATTGCATATATAAATTTTTATTCAGTTGAAAATCTTTTCAGAGCTGGGGTTCTTATCACAGACGAAAGCACAAAACCTGTTGAGTTCAGAATAACCTCAGACCTGAACATAGACAAGCTTCAAGAAATTCTGTATGGAGATACGCTTCATGAGATTTTATTTAGAGAAAAATTTTCTATTCAGCTGCTTCTTTCTATGCAGGAAGATTATGATTTTGTTCTTACAAAGGAAAAATCCCTTTTAAATATTAGAAAAGATATTGGGAAGCCTATTGTTCATATTCAGAAATATGACCATTTTATGCCTAACAATCGCAGAAGCCACAAGGTTATAAACATAACAGAAAGGTATGAACCTCTTTATATAACCATATCAAAAGAAGATGAAAATAAACTGATAGGAATAGCACATAAACTTCAGGAGATATACAGAAATTTCAACATTATGGAACCGTTTAAAAGAATAGAAAACGCAATAAAATACATAATGGAGAACCAGGTTGAGACTGAAAGAGCAGGAGTTTATATCAGATAATTTAGTTCAGGAAATAAATGTAAAAACACAGCTTTTGTTTTCAGGGGAAGCGTCCTGTTTTATTTCAGGAAATTTGGTAAAGGAACTGCCTGAGATATCTAATTATGGGGAAAACTTTACCAAAAAAGTGGATATAAATCAGGTCTTAAATAAAAAGAAAGAAACTAAGAAGGCCAATAATTACAGCCTTTTTGACCTGCTTAAGCCTCTACTAATGCCATCAATAGATTTTGAGCTTCCTAAAGATATATACTTTCCTGCAAAACTGTTTAATTATCAGATAGAAGGAATAAAATTTCTAATCTCAAAAGAGTTTGCTCTCCTTGCAGACCAGATGGGGACAGGAAAAACTGTAATGTCAACCACAGCAATGAGAATACTCTTCCTACAGGGAAAAATTAAAAAAGCCCTTGTAGTTGTTCCTTCCAACCTAATATCTGTATGGGAAGAACATCTAACAAAATGGGCACCAGAACTGCTGTTTATAACTTTAAACGAAAATAGAAAAAGCAGAGAAATTATGTGGCAGCAAAAAAGCCATATTTATTTAATAAGCTATGATACCCTGAAAAATGATTACAAAAAATCAAGAAATCTTCTTGAAAAATTTGCAAAGAAGATAGACCTTATTCTACTTGATGAGGCACATAATATAAAAAATCCAGACACTTTAAAATCAAAAGCCGTAAAATTTGTAGCCAGAAAAGCCAAAATCCGATGGGCATTAAGCGGAACTCCTCTACAGAACAATCTCAAAGAATTACTATCTCTGTATGAGTTTCTTAATCCTCAATTTGTAAAAAAGAAAAATATCACAGAAGAAGAAGCCAGAGAGCTGATAAAACCTGTTATGCTGAGGAGACTTAAAAAGGATGTTCTGAAAGATCTACCTGAGAAACTACCACCTGAAATAGAAAAATTTGAGCTATCTCAATTACAAAAGGCAGAATACGAATATATACTTGGTAAAGAACAGGAAAGACTTGAAAACATATATAACAAATTTAAAGGGGAAAAGAATTTTAAATTTGTTATGAGGCAAAATCTTATCCAGTCAATCCAGAAACTTCGTCAGGTGTGTAATTTCCCAACAAAAGCCATAGAAAGTCCCAAAATGGAAAGGCTCAGAGAGATAATACTTGAGCTTATAGAAGAAAAAGAAAAAATTATCGTATTCACAAACTTTGTTCAGGCAGGAATAGAAAAAATAAGGAAAAATTTATCATTTTATATAAACCCTGATTATATAGTTGTTTATCACGGAGGATTATCCCCTCAGGAAAAGAAAGAGGCTGTTGAAAAATTCAGAAAAGCCCCCCACAAATATGTTTTTATTGGAACAATCGGAGCAGCAGGAGAAGGTCTTACTCTTGTAGAAGCAAGCTACGCTGTATTTTTTGACCTCCACTGGAACCCTGCAAAAATCTGGCAGGCAGAAGATAGAATTCACAGAATAGGACAGAAGAATAAAGTTAATATATATAATTTTGTAATGAAAAACACCATAGAAGAAAAAATTCTCCAGAAATTAGAAGAGAAAAAAAGGATGATAGAAAATGTTATAGATGGTATAGAGAGAAAAGAAGAGGATATAATAACCATAGATGACCTATTAGACATAGTAGGTCTTAAAGCCGTTAAGGAGGGCTAAAATGCACTACCGCACAAAGATACATCCAAAGAATATAGAATCACCTTTTAAACCTGATGAAATGTTTTTCTCTGTTACAGACCTGAAAGGTATTATCCTTACTGGAAATGATGTTTTTTATAGAACCAGTAAATATTCTAAAGATGAACTTACTGGAGTACCCCATAACATAATCAGACACCCAGACATGCCCAGAATTATTTTCAAACTTCTATGGGATTACATACAATCTGGTAAACCAATTGTAGCTTACGTAAAAAACATGGCTAAAGATGGCAGTTATTACTGGGTTTTGGCTACAGTAATGCCTTTAAAAGACGAAAGAGGAAAACCAAAAAAATACATATCAATCAGAATTAAGCCTACCACAGAATATTTAGACCTGATAAATAGAATATACAAAGAGCTTTTAGAAGAAGAAAAAAAGGGAGGTATGGAAGCCTCCTATAAAAAGTTAATGGAAATACTAAACAGCTACGGATTTTCTTCCTATGACCAGTTTATGAAGGTTATACTTGCAAAAGAGCTGGAATACAAAAAAGATACTTTAAAGGTAGAAGAGTTTCATGATTTACGCCTTGATACCCATTTCTCTAAAGTTGTCCACAATGTTTTTGAAGCAGCAAGAAAACTTAATAAAATCTATGACAGTATCTATGACAAAATAAACATATTTGAAAACTTTACAAAGGTTCTACAGGAAAAATCAGACAGAATATTCAGCCTGACAGATTATATAAGACTTATCTCTTTAAACTCATCTGTTGAATCCTTTAAACTTGGTAGTAAAGGAGCTTCTTTCTCTGTTTTATCTGCTGAAATGCGTAAAAACTCAGAGATGGGAAATAAAATAATTGATGATATGAAAAAGCAAACTATCAAGATAATGGAAGATATGGATGATATAGTAATTCTAATAAATATATCCAAACTTCAGGTAATTATGATAACTAAATTCCTGAGAGAAGTTCTGGAAAAACTTCAAGAAGGCGAATTATCAGAAGAAGAAAATAAAGAAATAGAGCAAAACATTAGAGATTTATTACATATCTTAATCACAGATGCTAAAGACATAATGAGATACTCTGTGGATATGCAAGAATTACTTAAATTAATAGACGAAGATATGAAAAGATTAAAAATCCTTATTAAACGCCTTGAATTTCTTTATCTAAACGGTATGGTTGAATCTGCACATCATACAGAGACCAGTTTTTCAATTATCTTTACAGAAGTCAATAAGTTAGTTGAGTCAACACGAGAAGTCCTTGCAAGTTTACATTCTCCATTATTTGAAGTTATAGACAGAAACAAAGAAATGGCTAAAGAATTCAAAGAGGTTAATCGTATAATAGAAAAAATGTATAAAGAACTTGACCTTTTAGTAGAAACTGTATAGGAGTAAAGAAATGGGATATATTGTGGTTTTTATAACAACTCCTGATAAAGAGGTAAGCTCAAAGTTAGCCAAAGGGCTTGTAGAAAACAAATTAGCTGCATGTGTAAATATCGTTGATGGCCTAAACTCAATATATTTCTGGCAGGGAAATATAGAAAACGACCCAGAGCAACTGCTTATAGTAAAAACCACCGAAGAGCTATTTGAAAAATTAGAAAAATTTGTAAAAGAAAACCATCCATATACCGTTCCTGAAATCATAGCAATGCCTATTGTCAAAGGTTCATCTGATTATTTAAACTGGATAACAGAAACGGTAAATAGATAATCATGAAAAAAATAATAGATATTGTATTCTTCCTTATTTTTGGATTTATTCTCCTGAATATAGTGGGAGGGAGAGATATTATTGCTCTTTTTGGAGGATTTGATATGGCACCTATTATTATTTTTGCAATATTGGTAATAATTTTTCTGGCATCTGCCATCAAGATTTTACCTGAATATGAAAGAGCTGTTATTTTCCGTCTTGGTAGAGTTATAGGGGCTAAAGGACCTGGACTTATAATTCTTATTCCATTTATAGATAAAATGGTAAGGGTTTCCCTCAGAGTAATAACAATGGATGTTCCAACTCAGGATGTTATCACAAGGGATAACGTTTCTGTAAAAGTTGACGCTGTAGTTTATTTCAGAGTTGTTGACCCTGTAAAAGCTATAGTAAATGTTGAAGATTTTGTTTATGCAACTTCCCAGATATCCCAGACAACCCTTAGAAGTATATGTGGACAGGCAGAATTAGACGAATTACTTTCCCAGAGGGAAAAAATAAATGTAAAACTTCAGGAAATCATAGACAAAGAAACAGACGCCTGGGGAGTTAAAGTCGTTGCTGTAGAACTAAAAAGGATAGACCTCCCTGAAGAACTTGTAAAAGCAATGGCAAGACAGGCTGAAGCAGAAAGAGAAAGAAGAGCAAAAATCATCGCAGCAGAAGCAGAATATCAGGCGGCTCAAAAACTTGTAGAAGCAGCTCAACTTCTATCCCAACAACCTATCGCAATGCAGCTTAGATACCTTGAAACACTCAACACAATTGGTCAGAAAAATGCAAAAACAATCGTATTCCCCTTCCCAATAGAAATAACAGATTTCTTAGGAAGTATTAAAAATCCAAATAGCAACGGATAATCAGAGTTTACAGCGTAAGGCTTTTAACTAAAGTTTTCTTTTTATTCTTAATCAGTATTTTTTTGTCAGATAAGTCTTCCTTACAAAGAAAAACAACCTCAAATTAAAAAAGGGTTGCATCTTTTCTAAACAGGTTTTATATTTATATACACATACTAAAAAAATTTTATAATAAAACACTAAAATTAATGGAGGGTAAGATGTTCAGCGAAAATTTATTGGATAAACGGTCAAAAGAATACCTTGAAACAGCAAAATCTATTGCTAATAGAAGAGGTGATAGATTAACAGATACAGACCATCTGTTAATGGCTTTAATTTCAAAAGAAGGTTCTCCACTTAGAAAAGTTCTGGAAAAAAGAGGAATTGATGTAAAAGATTTAAGGCAGAAAATAGAGGAATACCTCAATGACCTATACTCCCAGATTGATAAATCAACAAGGGAGTATATTAACTACATAAAAGACCTTCAAGGTCAGCTTACCAGAATTAGAAATGATGTTCTAAAAATTTTAGACGAACTAAAAAAAGTATCATCTGCAAAAAAAAGATTAGAAAACGAACTGAGATACGAAGAAAGTTCTTTCTGGGGTGGTTTTGGTAGCTCTGCAAAGCTGGAATATGAAAGACTAAACAGATACGAAAAAGAGCTTAAGTCCCAGCTATCCCAGATTAAAAACTCACTTCTTCAAGTAATGGATGAGGAAACAGCAGACAAATTTCTATCTGGAGAAACAGGTTTATCTGCAATTTTATATAAAATAATAGAAAATTCCGATTTTGTTAAACAATTAAAAGATTTAGGAATATCTCCAGATAGGGTTGTAGTCAAAATAGCCGAAGAGACATTGGGAACTAAAAGTGGAAAAATATATGCTTCTAATCTGATAAAAGTTTTAGAAGAAGCAGAAAAGAAAGCCCTTGAAAGCGGCGAAGCACAGGTTAAACCTTTATATATAGCAACAGCTTTAATTGATGCAAAAGACACAATAGCAGGAAAAATATTAGAACAAATACTAACAGGAGGAAAGGAAAAGATGAATGGAGAAAACATACAGCAAGAAATGGCTGAAGAAGAAAAATCTCCATTAGAAAGATTTACCGTAGACCTTACACAACTTGCAAGGGAAGGAAAACTTGACCCTGTAATTGGCAGGGAAAAAGAAATTCAACAGGTAATTGAAATTCTTCTCAGAAGAACCAAAAACAACCCTGTTCTTGTTGGTGAAGCAGGTGTTGGTAAAACAGCAATTGTTGAAGGTCTTGCTCAAAAAATAGTAAACAAAGAAGTTCCAGAGGAACTTTTTGATAAAAGAATTTTAGCACTTGATATGGGAGCTCTCCTTGCTGGAACAAAATACAGAGGAGAATTTGAAGAAAGACTAAAAGGCATTATTGATGAAGTCAAAAAATCAGAAGGAAATATAATCCTGTTTATTGATGAGCTCCACACCATCGTAGGTGCAGGAGCCACAGAAGGTTCTACAGATGCAGGAAACCTACTAAAACCAGCACTAGCCAGAGGAGAGCTGAGAGTTATAGGTGCAACCACCCTTGATGAGTATAGAAAATACATAGAAAAAGACCCGGCATTAGAAAGAAGATTTCAACCTGTATTGGTTGAAGAGCCAGATGTTGAAACAACAATAGAAATTCTCAAAGCCCTCAGACCAAAACTTGAACAACACCATGGTGTAAAAATTGCAGATAGTGCCCTTGAAGCAGCTGCAAAACTTACCCATAGATACATACAGGACAGGAAATTGCCTGACAAAGCTATAGACGCATTAGACCAGGCATGCGCAAGGAAGAAACTTAAACTTGTATATGCTCCACCTGAAGTAATAGAACTGGAAAGAAAAATAAAACTTCTTGATGAGCAAATTGTTCAGGCTTCATTAGACGGAGATTACGAAAAAGAAGCACAGCTCAAAATAGAAAAAGCCAAACTTGAAAAAGAACTTAAAGAATTGATGGCTAAATCCGACAACGAGCATCTTAGACTTGAACAGCTCAGAAAACAGCTTGAAGAACTTGAAGAGCAGATTGTAAAAGCTGCAGAAGCAGGAGATTACGAAAAAGAAACTGAGCTTAAGATAGAAAAAGCTAAACTTGAAAAAGAGATAAAAGAACTTGAACACAAGATTGCAGAAAGAACAGTGGTTACAGAAGACGATGTTGCAGAAGTAGTTTCTGACTGGACAGGAATACCATTGTCCAAACTTAAAGAAGAGGAGATGGAAAGACTGCTCCATCTTGAAGAAGAGATGCACAAAAGGGTTGTTGACCAGGAACACGTTATCAAAACAATTGCTGAAGCTATCAGAAGAGCAAGAGCAGGTCTTTCTGACCCAAGAAAGCCACTTGCATCATTTATGTTCCTTGGTCCAACAGGTGTAGGTAAAACAGAAACAGCCAAAGCACTGGCAGAACTTCTGTTTGGTGATGAGGATGCACTCATAAGACTGGATATGTCTGAATTTAAAGAAGAACACTCGGTTGCTAAGCTTATCGGTGCACCTCCAGGATATGTAGGATATGAAGAGGGTGGTAAACTTACAGAAGCGGTAAGAAGAAGACCATACTCAGTAGTCCTCCTTGATGAGATAGAAAAAGCTCATCCAAGAGTATTTGACCTGTTCCTGCAAGTGCTGGATGACGGAAGACTTACAGACTCACAGGGTAGAACAGTTAACTTTAGAAATACAATTATCATAATGACATCTAATATAGGTAGCCAGTATCTTACACTGATACCATTTGATGCAGATGAGCAAACTATAGAAAAAGAGTTTGAAATAGCAAAAGAAAAAGTTTTAGAGGAAGTTAAGAACTACTTTAGACCGGAATTCCTGAACAGATTAGATGAAATACTGGTATTCAAACCACTGTTCAAGAAAGAACTGCTACAAATTGTTGACCTTATGCTTAGAAACCTTAACAAAAGACTTATTGAAAGAAACATACAGATTGAGGCTACAGATAAAGCTAAAGAGCTTATTGCAAAACTTGGATATGACCCTGTTTATGGAGCAAGACCTCTCAGAAGAGCTATACAGAAATATGTTGAAACTCCACTTTCTGAAAAAATACTTAAAGGAGAGGTCAAACCTGGAGATACAGTCATTATTGATGAAGAAAATGGCGAACTGGTCTTCAGGGTTAAAGAGGAAAAACAGGAAGAAAAACAAGAAGAAAATAAATAATTTTCTAACTCAAAAGCCCCCAAAGGGGGCTTTTTTTATATAA
>JALWLQ010000095.1 GCA_027084095.1 Persephonella sp. | reverse complement strand
AATACTTAAGGCTGCTGAATTTGCAAATGAAGCCCATAAACACCAGAAAAGAAAATCAACAGACCTGCCTTATATTACACATCCTTTATCTGTAGGTCTGATACTGTCCAAATTTGGTGCAGAAGAAGATGAGATAATAGCAGGCTTGCTCCATGATGTTATAGAGGATACAGAGTATACCTATGAAGATATTAAAAATGAATTTGGAAGAAAAATAGCAGATATTGTTCTTCAGCTTTCTGAAGAAAAGGAACTTCCATGGGAAGAAAGAAAGAAACAACATATTGACCATCTAAAAGAAGCTGATATTTCAACCAAAAGAGTTGCCCTTGCAGATAAACTGGCAAATTTATACAGTATAAAACATGAGCTTAAAGAGTATGGAGAAAATCTCTGGAACAGATTTAGCAGAGGAAAAGAACAGCAGAAATGGTACTACACCTCAATGGTTGAAGCCTGCGGCAGCGGTGTAGAGGATGAAGTAATAAAAAAACTTTATGAAGAGGCACAGAGGGTCTTAAAAGAAATATTTACCGATTAACCGAAACATACCTTACAGGTTTTATTCAGATGTGCCTCAAATTCTTCTGGAAATTTATTTAAGGCATCTGCTATCGCATTAGGAGCAGAAAAGCCAAGTCCACATATTGAGTTTGCAGGAATGTTTTTAGCAAGATGTTTCAGGTATTCTAAATCCTTCTCGGTTGCAGTGCCTTCTTTTAGCTTTTTCATAATAACATGCTGCTCATATGTCCCAACCCTACAAGGTGTGCACTTTCCGCAGCTTTCATGATGGAAAAAGTTTGTAATTACAAGTAGAGCATCAATTATACAGTCATCCTCATCTAAAACTATTGTTGTCCCTGTTCCACCAAATCCTTTTGGTGAATAATCCATTGGGGTGTCAAGCTCATCTGCAGAATACACCCCAAGAGCTCCTGCAAAAACAGCTTTTACTTTCTTGCCATCTTTTACACCACCGGCCATCTCAATAAGCTCATTGAGGGTTATATCCATAGTAGCTTCATAAACACCAGGTTTGTTAACCTTTCCACTTATTGGAAATAGTTTAGGACCAAAAAATCCTGCAGGACCAATATTCATAAAATGTGCTTCGTAAGTAACAATAATCGGGATATTGGATAAGGTCTCCACATTATTAACAACTGTAGGCTTGCCGTATAAACCAACCTGAGCAGGATATGGAGGTCTCAGTCTGGGATGTCCTCTTTTTCCTTCCAGACTTTCAAGAAGTGCTGTTTCTTCTCCACAGATATATGCACCTGCTCCTCTGTAAACCTTTATATCAAAGGAAAAATCAGTTCCCAGTATATTTTCACCT
Source organism: Persephonella sp. (assembly GCA_027084095.1). Classification (GTDB taxonomy): domain Bacteria; phylum Aquificota; class Aquificia; order Aquificales; family Hydrogenothermaceae; genus Persephonella_A. The sequence goes on along the minus strand of JALWLQ010000095.1, from coordinate 2,950 downwards.
AAAAATCCATATTCTTTTGCTTCCTGTATGGCATTTTCCAGTATGAGATATCCTGCAGGATATTCTCCTCTTATATATATGTATCCCTCTTTTGCACCAAGAGCATATCCGGCAATAATCATTCCTTCAAGAAGCAGATGAGGGTCTCTCTCTATGATTATTCTGTCCTTAAATGTTCCTGGCTCTGATTCGTCTGCATTGCAAACAAGATATCTTGGGGGCGGGTTCATCAAAGCAAAACGCCACTTTCTACCTGTTGGAAAACCTGCACCACCTCTTCCCCTCAGTGTGCTTTCCTCAACCAGAACAACAATATCCTCCGGTGTAAACTTTGTGAGGGCTTTTCTTAATGCAGAGTATCCTCCTGTTGTTACATATTCCTCTATATCAACTGTCCTGTTTTCTTTTGCCCTTCTAAGCAGCAGGTTCAGATTACTTTCAACATGTATCTCAGGTAGTCTTGGAATTTTATCCCTTATATTCATCACTCATACCTGCCAAGGATTTCTTCAATATCTTCTTCAGTTTTAATTTTACTTCCATCATACAGGTCATCATTTATTAAAAAGGCTGGCGCAATACCGCAACTTCCTATACACTCAACCAGCTCAATATACCATTTACCATCTGGACTGTTTTTGCCAATATCTGCCCCTGTTTTCTTTTTAATGATTTCAAGAATATTCTGGTATCTGGCAAGATGGCATGGTAGATTTCTACAAATTCTTATATGGTTTTTGGCATTTTTCCTGTATCTGAACATATCATAGAAGGTGACTATACCTTCTATATCTGCAAGGGGCACCTGAAGATATTCTGATAGCTCTTCTATGGCTTGCTGAGGAATATCCCTATAAACATCAAGAATTTTATGCAGTGCAGGAATGATACACTGCTCCTTTAGAGGAAACCTTTCCCTGCACTTTTTTATTTCAGCAATAATCTGCTCATTTAAATATTTAAATTCCATTTATAACCCCGTTTACGAAACGTATGCACCTACCTCAATATCTCCATCAACAGTTAACAGTCTTAATGTTTTATCATCTTTTGCAGCCAAAATCATTCCCTTTGACTGAATACCAAAAATCTTTCTTGGTTTAAGATTTGCAAAAACTATTATTTTTTTGCCTATAAGCTCCTCAGGTTTGTAATACTGGGCTATTCCTGAAACTATTGTTCTTTTTTCATCCCCAAGGTCAACAGTGAGCTTGAGTAGTTTGTCTGCCTTTTCCACTTTCTCTGCTTCTAAAACCTGCCCAACTCTGAATTTCAGCTTTGCGAAATCCTCTATTGTTACAATTCCTTCTTCCTTTTTTTCTTCCACTTTTTCCTCCTCTTTAAGTTCAATTCTTGGGAATAATGGTTTTATTTTCTTTTTAACTTTTGTATTTTTTGGAAAGCTGAATGGTTCTGGCTTTTCAGGGAGTTTCTCAAGCCCCAGATACTCAAGGGCAGTTTTCATCTTTTGGGGCATAAATGGGGTAAGTAAATAAGTAATCAGCAGAAGCCCATCTGCCAACGTATAAAGTGTAGTTTTCAGGTAAGGGTCATTATTTTTATTTAATGCCCATGGCTCAGTTTTTACTATGTATTTATTCAGGAAATCAATAAATTCCCATACAATTTCCAGAGCCCTGTTAAAGCTCAGATTAGATAATTCCTTATCAAACTGTTCAATGGTGTGTAAATAAAGCTCTTTGTATTCCTTTTCCAACTCTGTATGTTTGTCTGAGCATTCAACAACACCTTTATTAAATTTATTAATCATAGAGAGTGTTCTTGAAAACAGGTTTCCAAGGTCATTGGCAAGGTCTGAGTTTATTCTTCCTATCACTGCCTTTTTGGAAAAGTCTCCATCCAGACCAAAAGGTACTTCCCTTAAAAGAAAATACCTGAGCTCATCTACTCCATACTCTTTTGCTGCTTTGAATGGGTCAACAACATTTCCAAGGGATTTTGACATTTTGTGCCCTTCAACTGTCCACCAGCCGTGGGCAAAAACCTTTTTAGGCACTTCCAGTCCTGCACTCATTAAGAATGCAGGCCAGTAAACTGCATGGAAACGGAGAATATCTTTACCAACTATATGAACATCTGCAGGCCAGAAGGTTTTGAATAACTCTGAGCTGGTGTCAGGATAGCCAAGGGCAGATATATAGTTTGTAAGGGCATCAAACCAGACATATATGGTATGGCTTTCATCAAAGGGAACAGGAATTCCCCATTTTACTCTGCTTTTAGGCCTTGATACAGAAAGGTCTTTTAATCCCTGTTTAACAAAGGAAATAACCTCATTTCTCCTATAATCAGGCTGTATAAACTCAGGGTGTTTTTCATACAGTTCAAGCAGCTTATCCTGATACTTTGAAAGTCTGAAAAAATAACTTTCTTCTTTTACTTTTTCACATTTTTTCATATGGATTGGGCATTTATAGTCATTCTCCTTAATCTCTGTTTCCGTTTTGAACTCCTCACAGCCTACACAATACCAGCTTTCATACTCAGACAGATATATATCTCCATTTTCATAGCATTTCTGGAAAATATGCTGAACTGCTTTTATATGGTCAGGGTCAGTAGTTCTAATAAATCTATCATAGGATATATTCAGGACTTCCCATAACTCTTTAAATTTCGTATGGGTTTTATCTGCCAGCTCTTTAGGAGTTATTCCTTTTTCTTCTGCAGATTTCTGTATTTTTAAACCATGTTCATCTGTTCCTGTCAGGAAAAATGTTTTGTTTCCTTTCTGTCTGTTATATCTGGCAAGCACGTCTGCGGCAATTGTTGTATATGCATGCCCAAGGTGAGGAACATCATTCACATAGTATATCGGTGTAGTCACATAAAACTTCTGCTGTCCCATTTACAACCTCATTTTGTTTATTATTAGCAGTATTAAATTATATAACTCTTTGATTTTTTCCGAAAATGAATATTATTAAAA
>JALWLQ010000094.1 GCA_027084095.1 Persephonella sp. | reverse complement strand
CATTTTCAACAGAAAACTGGGGCAGGCCTAAAGAAGAAGTAGAGGCTATAATGTCCCTGCTTGTTGAGTATATAAATAAAAAAGTTCCAGAACTAATAAAAAGGGATATAAGACTTCGCTTTATGGGGAGAATTCATGAACTTCCAGAAATGATTAGAAAATCTGTGGAGGAAGGAGAAGAAGCTACAAAAGGATGTAGTTCAATGAATTTTGTTGTTGCCCTGAACTACAGCGGGAAATCAGAAATAATTGATGCAGTAAACAAGGCTATTAAGAGCGGAAAACAAAATATAACAGAAGAGGATTTCAGGCAGTTTTTATATATCCCTGAAATGCCAGAACCGGATTTATTAATCAGAACAAGCGGAGAAGAAAGAATATCCAATTTTATGCTCTGGCAGACTGCATATACCGAGTTTTACTTTACAGAAACACTCTGGCCTGATTTTGACAGTGAAGAATTCCTAAAAGCACTTTACGAGTATCAAAGCAGAGAGAGAAGATTTGGAAAGGTTCTGACTTAATGGGTGATTTAGCTGTAAGAACCATATCCGGTATAGTTCTGGCTGCAATTGCAATTGCAGCCGTTTTATATCTGCCTGTCTGGGCTTTTAAGATGGCTATTTCTGTGATTGCTTTAATTGGCACATGGGAGGTTTTTCATCTTTTATCAAAGAAATATTCTGAATTAAATCCTGTTGAAGCTGCTGTTGTTGGATTTTTATCATCAATTACTTTACTTTTTGTTTCTGTTTATCTGTCCTTATTTATCATTTTCCTTTATGGGTTTTATGTGGCAAATAAGGTCTATAAGCTGGAAACCCTTGGAGTTTCTATAACAGGTTTTATATATGCTGTTTTTTTTATCTCTTCCATAGCAATGCTCCATCAAGAAAACCGATATCTAATATTTGTTCTGTTTGCAACTGTGTGGGCTGGAGATACAATGGCTTATTTTGTGGGAAAAGCTATAGGAAAACATAAACTTGCTCCAAGGCTTTCCCCTAAAAAGACATGGGAAGGGGCTATAGGTAGTTTTATAGGTTCGGTTGTTGCCGGTGGACTGGTAGCTTACTTTTTTGGGTTGATAGGCTTTATTATTCCTGTTGTTCTAACAGCTATTTTTATGCAAATAGGAGACCTTTTTGAAAGTTTTATAAAAAGACAGGTTGGAGAAAAGGATTCATCACATCTTATTCCTGGACATGGGGGGATTTTAGACAGAATAGATGCCCTTATATTTGCTTCTGTTGTCTTTGTTTCTTATATAGAAATTGTTAGAAATATTTAACAATGTTGTAATAAGTGTCCCTCTGAGCAGGTTTGAAACCGGCTTTTTTTATTATATCTGCCATTTTTTCAGGTCTCGGTGCTGCAACTTTCCATCCGGTAGAGGCCACCACATTTTCTTCTATCATAGTGCTACCTAAATCATTTGCACCAAAGTGTAGACCTACAGCTCCTACTTTCATTGTCTGGGTTACATGTGATGACTGGATATTCTCAAAATTATCCAGATATATTCTTGAAACTGCCAGAACTTTTAAATAATAAACTGTAGTAGCTGTGTCTATATGGTCAAGCTGTGTTCCACCTTTCTGGAACGTCCAGGGTATGAATGCTGTGAAATAACCTTTGTGGTTTTTCAAAGATTTATCCTGTAGTTTTCTTATATGGCTTAAATGCTCAATTATATGCTCAGGTTTCTCTATATGTCCGAACATCATTGTTGCTGTGGTTTTCATTCCAAGTTCATGGGCTTCTCTGTGAACCTGAAGCCACTGTTTTGCAGATACTTTGCCGTATGATATCTGCTGTCTTATTTCATCAGAAAGTATTTCTGCACCACCTCCAGGGAGGCTATCAAGACCAGCTTCATGTAAAATTTTTAAGACTTCTTTTGTGGTCATCTTTTCAAGTTTTGAGATATATAAAATCTCAGCTGCAGATAAGGAATGAACCTGTATTTGTGGGAATTTTTCTTTAATTCTGCTGAACATTTCCACATAAAAATTCAGCCTTAAATCAGGATTAAGTCCACCTTGCATTAATAGGGTCGTCCCTCCCCAGTCCACAAGCTCCTGTATCTTTGCAAAAATCTCATCCAAGTCCAGAGTATAGGCATCAGGAGCGTTTCTTTTTGTCTGGAATGCACAGAATTTACAGCCTGCAACACATACATTGGTATAGTTGACATTTCTATCAACAACAAATGTGACAATATCATCAGGATGTTTTTCTTTACGAATATAGTTTGCCAGTCTTCCCAGAGTGAGTAAATCTGCTTCTTTTAGAAGAAGAAGAGCATCTTCCTCCGAAATTCTTTCTTTATTTAAAACTTTTTCAAAAATTTCATCTATCCGATAAGATATTGTAGCCATCTTTAACTCCACCTTTGTTTTAGAGGATTTACATAATTATATAATTTAATTTTTGCAAAACAATTTTTTTATATTAGAATTAAAAAATTACATAAAGGGAGGCTTTATAATTTATGGATCCACTGGATATATATGGTGATAAAAAGCATTTAAAGAAAGCTTTCAGTGGCTTTATAGAAGAAAAAAAGAAAGATTTTAAAGAGTATGTAAAAAAGATACTTCCTCCTCCTGCAGATAAAATGGTGGATACTCCTGAAGGAAGCTATACCTTAATAGCAATTGCAGTAATGATATTTATCCTCTTCCTTAAATTTGCAGGGATGACTTTAAGGTTTTTTTCCAGGTTAATATTTGTTCTGGCTTTAATAGCAGCGATATACTTTGGATATTTATACTTCACCACTTATCACTAAGCTGAACTTTGACCCAGTAATTCTCATTCTTCAGCTTTATTAATTTACCATTTATCTCTATTGTGTTTTTAAGCACTTTTATATCTGTGGTAGTTTCAGCAAATTTTAAAAATCTGTACGAATATATCTTTTTGCAACCATTTTTATTGGCTACTGAAAAAATATCTCGGGATTTTTTACTTACGAAACATTCACCATAGGGCGAAATAACTATCCAGTCAGGCTTTTTTAATTTTTTAAAAACAAAAATTCTGTAGGAGTTTTCTTTTATATAGCTTAGGTCTACGAATATGAAAAACGAAAAAACCAATAATAAGGCTTTAATAAAAGCTGGAATTTTCACAAATCTTATTCCTGTTATAAAAATAAGAAAAATAATTACCATCCACAAAGATGGAGCAAAGCCATTTTGTGCAAGTCCCAGTTCTGCAAAGAAATCATTAGTTTTTAGAAATAAATACCCAATTAAATCCATTATTTTTACAAGGGGAGTAAAACTAAAAAAGGTTAAAAGATTAATAATTGAGAAAAACAAGTATGGAAACAAGATTAGTATCAGCACAGGTGTTGCCAGAATTGTTGCAATAGAAAATTGACCGAAATGATACATAACCACAGGAGCAGTAAACATTGTAGCAATAATAGAAAGCATAATGGACTGATAAATCCATGTGATATATCTGTTTTTAAAATTTTTAAGTATCAACTCCAGATAGAGAATAATTCCTAAAACAGCAATAAAAGAAAGCTGAAAACCCGGCTGGTATATGGCATCTGGGGAAAATATCAGAACCAGAAAGCCAACAAAAAATAAGATATTAATTGGTTCCACCTTAAGATATTTAACCTTAGATATCAGATAAAGCACACCCATTATTGATGCTCTGATTACTGGAATATGAAGACCTGTAAAAAACGGATATACCGAGAGCAGACCAATTCCTATACCATAGGATAATTGCCGATTAAATGAAAATAAAAAAAGTATTAGAGACAAAATAATCCCAATATGCATTCCTGAAATTGCAAGTAAATGAGATGTTCCTGCATTTATAAATCTACTTTTTTCTTTGTAGCTTAGATATCCCTTTTCTCCAAATATCAGAGCAAGTCCCAGATTATAAGTCCTGTTGTTCAAAGAAGACAAGCTATATCTGTCTATTAGAAAGTTTTTTAGTTTTGCAAAAAGATAAAAGTTGTTATTTCTAATTTGAATAAAATCTTTATAGGCAATAGCTTTGATTTTGTTATTCTCAATCAGAACTTTACCAAAAAAGCTAATCTGTGAAAAAAGAAAAATCTGCCTGTTTTCTTCCCTTAGATAGACAGTGATTTTTTTATTTTTTAGAAATTCTTTATCACTGTTAAAGGTAAAACATGGAAAAACACTAAATTTATCGGACACATAGGGAATTGATGAGACTTTACACTGGATAAACACAGGTTTTAGATATTTATCCTGTAGTTTAACAGGTTTGCTCAACGAAATACCTAACAAAAATATTGAAATAAAAGTGATAA
>JALWLQ010000093.1 GCA_027084095.1 Persephonella sp. | reverse complement strand
TCCCAAGATTTGATTTTGCAAAATTCCCTGAAACAGACCCAACCCTTACCACAATGATGAAATCAGTTGGCGAAGTAATGGCCATAGGAAGAACATTTAAAGAAAGTATCCATAAAGCTCTGCGAAGTCTTGAACTTGGCAGATACGGGTTTTATATGGGTTTAGAAAAAGAAAGTGATGAAAAGATTAAAGAAAACATAGTCAGACCCAATGCAGATAGACTTTGGTATATAGCAGAGGCTTTTCGCAGAGGGATGGATGTAGATGAAGTTTACCAGCTTTCCCACATAGATAAATGGTTTTTAACCCAGATAAAAGAAATAATAGACTTTGAACAGCAGCTATCAGAAAAAACTCTTGCATCTATAACAGATGAAGAACTTGAGCAGGCAAAACAATGGGGATTTTCTGATAGAGAACTGGCAAGACTACTTAAAACCACAGAAGAAAAAATAAGAGAAAGAAGGCTGAAAGTTTCCTACAAAGTTGTTGATACCTGTGCTGCAGAATTTAAAGCTTATACACCATATTTTTACTCTTCCTATGAAAAACCATTTGGTAAGGTTGTAGAAGAGGGGGAAGTTATTGAACTTTTTGATAGTGAAAATTTAGAAGAAAGGGGGAATTAAAAGTTATGAACCAAAACCAGATAAAAGTTCCAGCAGTGGCAAAAGTATTACCGTTCATTTTTATTGTAATTGTTGTTTTTGTCCTCATAGCACCACCTTTCGTGATTATCCCAAGTGGATATGTTGGTGTCAAACTACATCTTGGAAAAGCTGATATGGAAGAATTACCTCCAGGACTTAATTTTGTAGTTCCGTTTATAGAAAGAATAATAAAAATGTCTGTTAGAACCCATTCCTACGACTTACGGGGAGGAAACTCAATCAACTCCCTTTCAAAAGATGGTCTAACCATCAACACAGAACTAACGGTTCTATATAAAATAAAACCAGATAAAGCAGCAGAAATATATGTTGAGTATGGTCTGGACTATGAAGACAAAATCATAAAACCAGTAATCAGGTCAGCTGTAAGGGATGTTATTGCAACCCTTGACAGCTCACAGGTATATCAGGAAAGGGATTTAATCCAGAAAAAGCTTATGGAACAGGTTTCCAAAGAACTGGCAAAAAGATATATACTTTTAGATGAGATACTAATTAGAGATATAAAGCTGCCCAAAAGGGTGGTTGAAGCCATAGAACAGAAAAGAAGAGCCTATGAAGAGATGCAAAAGATGAAATTTGTTGTTGAAAAAGAAAAATTAGAAGCAGAAAGAAAAAGAGTGGAAGCAAAAGGTATAGCAGATGCAAATCAAATAATAGCCGGCTCATTGACTAAAGAGTATCTACAGTGGAAATTTATAGAGAATATAAAATCTTATGCTGAAGGAGATAATAACACTGTAATCCTTATACCTTATGACCAGCAGATGACACCTATAATAAACATACCTAATCCTAAATAATAAGGAGGTTTAAAGATTGGAGAAAGTAGCAATAGTAAATCTGGATGAAAAAGGGCATTTTCATGGAGAAGTAAATGGCAAAGGTTTTGATATTACAGCAACAGGGCTTAGAGCCGTTGATTTAATGCTTATCTCGGTAGGTTATTGCTTTGGTCTGACAGTAGAAGCATACACAAATCATAAAGGCTATAAAATAGAAAACCTCAAAATAGAAGTTGTCGGAAAAAAGCATGAAAAAGAAAACAGATACGATGAAATTACAATAAAGGTATCCTTTAACTCAGATTTAGATGAAAAACAAATAAATAGAATAATGGAAATAGGCAAAAGGGGATGCACTGTAAGTAATACAATGCTGGAACCACCTACGATAAAAACGGAATTTATCAAATAAGGAGGACAGAGCCATGGAAGCCAACACATTTTTCCTTGGGATTATCGCTCTATGTATGGTGATTATTACTATTGGACTGTTTATTATGTCAATTGTTGTTGCTATGCTGCTTAAACAGGTTGTTACCCTTTTAATTAGAATTAACACTGATTACAAAGCATTATCCCCAAAGGTTTATCGGATTGTAGAGAATGTAGAGTATACTTCATCTTTAATGAGCATTTTTTCTTTGCTAAAAAGAAGAAAAAAATAGAGGGAATAAATGAAAAGAGAATTTTATTTCTTCACTGGAGGCTTCATAGCAGGAATTTTTCTATCGGTTTATCTATATAGAAAACAGAAAGAATTATTAAAAAAACTTTCTACTATTGAGAAAAAAGCCAAAGAACTCTCAAAAAGAAAAGTCAAGGACAGTATTGATGAGATAACAAAGCTCCTGAAAAAAGTAACCTCAAATACAAAAGGAGTTCCTCTGGAAGAAAAAGAGCATATATTAAAAAAAGTAGAAGAAAAAATCAAAAAATTAGAAAAACTAATATAAGGAGGAAGTCATGAAAAGAGGATTAATAATGTTACTTCTGGGGGCTGCTGTTGGAGCTGCAGGGGCTTACGCTGCAACCCAAAGAAGAGAGGAACTTTTAGAAAAGTTAAATGATATACAAAATTCACTTAAAGAAGCAGAACTTAAAGGCAGAGCGAAAGCAATAGTTTCAGATGTTTCTGAAAAGATTAAAACGCTTCTTAAAAAAGGAGAAGAGCTAACTCCTGAAGAAAGGGAAGAAGTTCTTGAAGAAGTAGAAGAAAAAATTAAAAAACTTGAGGAAGTAGTAAAAGGTTAAAGGATTTTTGATAGAAAAAATAAATCCTTACAAGTATTTAGAACTGAATAAAAATAAATCTGCAATTTACAACTATCTGGCAGCCTTTTACCGGGCTGCCCTTGATTATTTCTTTGAAGGTTTTTCATACCACGCAGCAGCGATATCTTTTTATACTCTTATGTCCTTTTTTCCTCTACTGATTTTTATAACCGTTGTTGTTTCTTACTTTGCCACAATAAATACACAGGCTATTGTAGAAACTTTACAAAAATTATTTCCCCAGATAACCCAGGAATTTCTTAATCTTCTGATTACCCTGACAGAAAAAAGGACATTTTTTGGGATTGGTAGTTTAATAATCTCTTTCTATTTTGCATCCAGCATTTTTACATCTCTGCATTCAGCATTTATACATGTCTTCAACAGAGAAGAAAGTATAAAGAAAAAGGCTCTGGTTTATCTTCTTGGTGTCCCAATTTTCACACTTATACTTATGGGAATTTACTTTATTGGACTATTAATATCATTTCTGATGAATTTAATCAAAGAATTTGCCGTATGGCATGTGCTCTATAAAATCCTGTCACATGTTCATCTGGAATTTTTATTAGATGTCCTTGGAAATGTGGGACTGATTGTTCAGTTGATATCTTTTATTTTTATAATGTTTGTCCTTTATAAATACCTTGCACCCCATATGATTTATAACTGGAGAACCGTTTTTAATGTAGGGGTTTTGATTGCTGTCTTACTTTTTCTAATATCTACTGTTTTCAACAAATACATAATTATTGCTTCAAAAGCCAATCCAATTTATGGTGCTTTAAGTGGTATTTTTGCCTTTCTGGCATGGCTTTATCTAAGCTTCGGTATTATTCTAATTGGTGCAAGAATGCTGTATTATCTTGAACAGGTTCGGTCTGAGCCCTGATTTTCCCATTTTTCCAGAGCTTTACGGTCGTATATAGATGAGAATTTATTCGCAAGCCATATAAATGGTTTATACCACCATGGATATGTAATCTCTCTTTTTTTCTGGACAAAAGCCTTGTAAACAGCTTTTGCAAAATCTTCAGGTGTTGTATTACCGGCAGGAGTTTCAGGAGGTTTCCGAGAGCCTAAAGCTCTGCTGGAAAATCCTGTGTTTATCCTACCTACAATTAGATTTAAAACATGGACATCATCTTTTTGAAGTTCTGCCCTCAAGCTATCAGAAAAGGCATTTAAAGCATATTTGGTGGCACAGTAAGCTCCCATATATGGAACGTATATTTTTCCTGCCACAGAGGAAACATTTATTATTGTGCCTTTAGACTTTTTCAACAGAGGCAATAATTTTTGCGTAAGGAAAACCACTGCAAAAAAATTAAGCTCAAAAACTTTTCTCAGTTCTTCCTCAGAAATATTTTCCCATTTTTCATAAATGCCAATACCTGCATTATTTATCAGAACATCTATCTCGTCTGTAATTTTTGCTATTTCTGTGGAAACCCTGTCTATATCTTCTTTTCTGGTTAAATCTGCCGATATAAAATAATCCGTGTTTGCTTCACCTTTATTTCTGGAAATTCCAATTATTTTGTATCCATGTTTTTGAAATTCTTCTGAAAGGGCTTTTCCAAGTCCTTTTGAAACTCCTGTAATGACTGCAAACTTTTCCATCGTAAACCTTTT
>JALWLQ010000092.1 GCA_027084095.1 Persephonella sp. | reverse complement strand
AGTGCAAAACTAAGAGTTGCGAAAAGGGTCTAATCATGAGGGAGTTGGTAATAGAATTAAAAAAAGATTTAAGCTATGTAAAAAAATATACATACTTTTGGGGGTTCATACTATTTATGGCTGCTGCCATGGTTCTTTATAATCAGTACTATTTCCACGTTGATAAACAGATTGTAGAGCTTACAAAGATAAAAAACCAGCTAACAGCAGAAAAACTTATACTTCAGAAAACAATAAGCAGGCTTTCTTCCCCTGAAAGAATTGGTAGAATTGCTAAACAAAAGCTAAAAATGGATACGGTAGATTACTCACGAGTGCACTTTATAGACACAAAATAGAGACATGAATGAATAAAAATAAGGTTTACATAGTTTCGTTCCTTATAACACTTGGATTTTTTGCTATTATTGGTAGGTTATTTTATTTTCAGGTACTCAAGAGAGATGAATTTCTAAATTATATACAAAAACAATATTATGCAGAAGAAAAAATTATCCTACCAAGAGGTACTATTTACGACCAGAATGGTAGAATTCTTGGAATAAGTGTTCCTACTATAGATGTTTTTGCAATAAAGAAATATATTAAAAACAAGGAAAAAGTTGCAAAAGAACTTTCTAAAATTCTTAAAATCCCTTATCAACAAATCTTGAGAAAACTAAACGGCAAAAAGAATTATGTCGTTTTAGCCAGAAATATAGATACTTCTTACAAAGATAGAATTCTCGCTTTAAGAAAATCTCTGCAAGAATGGAACCTTGGAGTTGTAGAAAGCTCTAAGAGATACTATCCTCTTGGTAGTATAGCAGGTTCAAATATAGGTTTTGTAAACAAATATACAGGAGAAGGAGCAGCAGGACTGGAGCTTAAATATGATGATTTACTGGGAGGAGGTTTTGCAAGTATTGTTCTTATGAAAGATGCCCTTGGAAATCCTATAACAATAGAAAAAGAAAAAAATGAAACCCATGTTAAAGATGTAAAACTTACTATAGATAGTAATATTCAATTTATAACAGAAGAAGCTCTGAAAAAACTTGTAGAAGAAAGAAAACCAAAAGAAGCAGCAATTTTAATTATGAACTCCAATACTGGTGAGATTATAGCAAATGCAACATACCCTAACTATAATCCAAACAAATACTGGAAATATAAAAATCACAGAAATATATCCTTTCATAACGCCTATGAGATAGGCTCACTGGCAAAGCCTTTTGTTCTTGTAGAAGCAATAGATGAAAATAGAATAAACTTTTCAAAAGAATATTACTGTGGAGAAGGAAAAGTCATTGTTGATGGTATCAGAATTAGAGACCATAAATCTTACAAAAACCTCACACCAGAAGATATTATAGTTTACTCATCAAATGGAGGAATTATAAATATAGCCCTCCAGCTTGACCCCGATAAGCTATATGAACGTTTTAAATTACTTGGTTTTGGTAAGTCAACCAAAACATTTCCCGGCGAAGCTTCAGGATTAATCAGACCCTTTAAAAGAAAAGTAGACGTAGCCTACGCATCAATAGGCCAAAACTGGACAGCCACACTTGTTCAAGTTGCAGTAGCTTACTCAGCGATTGCAAACGGAGGTTATCTTGTAAAACCACATTTTCTTAAGGAGATAATCAGTTCTTCCACTGGAGAAACTCAAAAAATAGAGATAGGAAAAATGGAAAAAGTTTTGTCTGATGAAGCAGTTCAGAAACTTCAAAAAATACTTACTCAAGTAGTAGAAAGAGGAACAGCCAAAAAAGGAAAATCTGAATATTTCACGATAGCAGGGAAAACAGGAACAGCTCAGAAATATGACCCTGCAATAAAAGCCCTTTCCAATGAGAAATTTTACACATGGTTTGCAGGTTATTTCCCTGCAGAAAAACCAAAATTTACAGTGGTTATATTTGCAAATGAACCTAAAAAAATAAAAAAATGGGAGTTTATCGGTGGTGGAACAGTTTCAGCTCCTGTTTTAAAATTTTTAGTTGATAGAATAATGTTCTATTACAAGCAAAAACCTGACAAAGAGGTGGAGCATGGAAATAAAAACCCACAGGGAAATTAATCCTAAATATTCAGGAGTGCCATTAGCCGTTGAAACTGACAAGTTTGCCTCTGTTATTTTAGAACTTACCGAAGAGATGAAAGCCGATGAAAAAGGGCTTGTTCATGGAGGTTTTATTTTTTCTGCTGCCGATTACTGCTCAATGCTTGCTGTAAATCATCCAAATGTTGTTCTTGCCAAAGCAGAAGTGAAATTTTTAAAACCTGCAGTTGTAGGAGAGCATATTGTATTTGAAGGAATAGTTATTGAGAAAAATGAAAACAAAAGAACAGTAGAAATTCAGGGGAAGAACGAACAAAATGAAATAATTTTTACAGGCAAGTTTTACTGTGTAATAACTCCAAAACATGTGCTTGATTAGACCTCTGGCAGAAAAAACAAACTGTGCTATAATATATCTTCCTACATGGCGGAGTAGCCAAGTGGTAAGGCAGGGGACTGCAAATCCCTTATACCCGGGTTCGATTCCCGGCTCCGCCTCCATATTTAAAACAAATACTTTTGCTTATCTGGAATTACTCCCCTAACACCACCTACAGGATTTTGGGTATCCCCTTTGTATCTGGGAATTAGATGAATATGAACATGAAAAATAGTTTGACCTGCTGTTTTCCCAATATTTACCCCAATATTATATCCATCAGGCTTAAACTTCTGGTCTAAAAACTCTTTTGCCCTGTCTATTAGCTCAATAAAAGCAATCTTCTCTTCTTTTGTTGCATCAAAATAATTATCAAAATGCCTATAAGGAATGATTAATATATGTCCTTCTGTTACAGGATATTTGTCGTATATTGCGTAGCACAACTCATTTTTTAGAATTATATTTTCCTCAGGCATATTGCAAAAGGGACATTCTTTATTCATTTCTTCACCTCTTTTTTATATTTTTCTGTAATCCTTATAATCTCCAGATGGTATAAATTCCCCTTCAGGATAAGGATAAAAATAAATCCATGCTTTTATAGGTTTACCATTTAATAGCACTTCTATCTCTTCCCGATAATAAACATCAGGATGTTCTTCAAGCTGGTCTAAACGTTTTAAAGTTTCTTTATCTACTTCATAAACTTCCCCTTTTATATGTGTTCTCGGAATTTTAACCACATAAGGTATCCCGTCTGCATACAGGCTATATTTTTCTTTTGTAATTGCCTCTCCTAAGAATTCGCTATTTTCTAATAATCTATGGTTCCAATAGCCTTTCCTTAAAGTGCCGTAAACAAAAACATAAAATTTTTTCTCCAATTTCCATTCCCTTGGGCAATGTAATAAACTAAATTCTATTAAAATTTTATTTTTTAGGAAATTTTAATGGTAGAGTTTGAGTTTTCACGGATAAGACTTGAATATACCGCCCTTACAGATTTTAAACAGCCCTATTTTTTAGGTTCTTCATTCAGAGGAGTTTTGGGGAAAAGACTGAAAAAAATAGTTTGTATAAAACCCCGAGAAGATTGTAAAGTATGCGAGTTTAACAAAACCTGTCCTTACACCGTAATTTTTGAAACAGAGCTTTATCTGAACATGCCATCAAAATATGTTCTTCAACCTGAATATGATTTAAAACAATTAAAGGAAGGAGATAAGCTAAATATTGATATAACACTTCTGGGATTTGCTTCTAATTACTGGGAGTTTATTATTCAATCTTTGAATACGGTAATAAATTTAGGAAAAGAAAGATTTATTAAACAATCTGCCGTTTATTATTACCATCCATTTGCAAGCAGATATGAACCCTTAAAATCTGTTGTTCCCAGATTTAATGCAAAAGATTTTTTTGATATAAGAACAGGAAAAGAAGAAATAAATATAAGGCTTTCTCCTACTTCTCTAAAATTTGGTGGTAAATATATAAAAGCCAATGAGTTTAACAAAGATTATCTAATAAAAGCTATTGTTAGCCGAGTTTCAAATGTGGCTCAAAATTATGGTAATAAAACAGACAAAATATTCATAAATAAATCAAAACTTGAAATCACAGACCAAAATATGAAACCTGCTCCTTTAAAAAGATGGTCAAATAGAAAAAAGAAAAAGATGATTGTTCCAGCCTTTGAAGGAAGTTTTAAGCTAAAAGGTGATATTAATGAAATATACCCATACTTGCTAATACTGGAAAATATAAACCTTGGAAAATCTACCAGCTTTGGTTTGGGTGTAGTTAGAACAGATTTGTAAAGGTTGCATACAGATTTATAATCGTGATAAGTTATAAATAAGGAAAATGGCTACCTGACAAGAGAATATGATTTAGCTCATATAAAAATCTCTACAAAATCAGGGTGTAAATTTTAGCG
>JALWLQ010000091.1 GCA_027084095.1 Persephonella sp. | reverse complement strand
GGGGACAACGTAGAGTTAACAGTGGAATTAATGGAGCCAGTAGCTATAGAAGAGCAGATGAGATTTGCTATCAGGGAAGGTGGTAGAACCGTTGGTGCTGGTGTTGTTACTAAAATAATTGAGTAAGAGGGTAGTGAAAGATGCAAGAGAAGATAAGAATAAAACTTAAAGCTTTTGACCATAAAGCACTTGACCAGTCTGTTAAGCAAATTATAGATACAGTGAAAAGAAGCGGTGGGGTTATAAAAGGCCCCATCCCTCTTCCTACACAAAGAAAGATATGGTGTGTGCACAGATCACCACACAAATTTGAGCAGTCAAGAGAACATTTTGAGATGAGAATTCACAAAAGATTAATAGACATTGAAAATGCTACTCCACAGACAATAGAAGCATTAATGGACATCAGCCTGCCTGCAGGTGTTGATGTAGAAATAAAATTAAGCTAATAAGAAGGAGTGAGAACAATGCCAAAAGGCATAATCGGTAAAAAGATAGGAATGACCAGAGTTTTTGTAGGAGATAAAGCTATACCTGTAACTGTTATACAGGTTGAGCCTAACTATGTAGTAAACATAAGAACACCTGAAAAAGATGGATACTCAGCAGTGGTTTTAGGGGCTGGTGAAAGAAAAGAAAAAAGAACTCCAAAACCACTTAAAGCAATTTTTGAGAAAGCAGGTGTTAAACCATTAAAAACACTTGCAGAATTTCCTCTCAAAGAAGGGGAAGAAGTCCAGCTTGGACAGGAAATTAAAGTAGAAGAGGTATTTGAGAAAGGCGACCTTGTTGATGTAACAGGTAAATCAAAAGGTAGAGGATTTGCCTCTGCTATGAAAAGATGGGATTTCTCTGGATTTAAAAAATCCCACGGTTCAAGATACCACAGAGCTATAGGTTCTATTGGAGCCTGTGAAGACCCAGGTAGAGTATGGAAAACAAAAAGAATGCCTGGACATTATGGAAATGAAACAATAACAGTTCAGGGGCTTGAAGTTGTTGATATTATCCCTGAAAAAAATGTAATTCTGGTTAAAGGTTCTGTGCCAGGACATACAAACAGCATAGTAAAAATCAAAGCATCTGTTATACCAAACAGAAGAAAAGGAAAAAGAAAATTAGAAAGAGCTAAGGCAACTTATGCTTCTTAAAAATCAGAAAGAGGTGGCTTAAATGGAAGCTAATGTAGTAAACATAAAAAAAGAAAATGTAGGAACAATAAACTTAAACGACAACATATTTAACACAGAAGTAAAAGAGCATACTATCTGGGAAGTAATTAAGTGGCAGCTTGCCTCAAGAAGAGCTGGAACTGCTTCTACAAAAACAAGGGCAGAAGTCAGAGGCTCAAGAAGAAAGATACTTCCACAGAAAGGAACAGGTAATGCAAGACATGGAGACAGAAAAGCAAACATATTCGTAGGTGGTGGTGTAGCCCACGGACCACATCCAAGGGACTACTACTATGCACTTCCTAAAAAAGTAAGAAAAAAAGCCCTAAAAGGCGTTCTCTCCATGAAACTTAAAGATGGAGAGCTTACAATTGTTGAGGACTTTACATTTGATGAGCCAAAAACAAAAAAGGCAATAGAAGTCCTCAAAAACTTTGGCCTTGAAAAATCAAAAGTTTTACTTGTTATAGCTTCTAAAGATATGAATGTTATCAAATCTTTTAGAAACTTACCTAAAGCAAAAGTTCTGCTTGTTGATGGTCTTAATACTTATGACATACTTAATGCAGACCATGTTTTAATCACAAAATCTGCAGCAGAAGAAATTAATGAGAGGTTGGGATAATGAGCACAAGAACCCCGTATGATATACTAATACGCCCTGTTTTGACAGAAAAAGCTGTTAAACAGAATGAAAAAGAAAACAAACTTGTGTTTGAAGTTCCACTGGATGCTAACAAAATTGAGATTAAAAAAGCAGTGGAACAGGTTTTTGGTGTAAAAGTAAAAGAAGTTAGAACACTGATAGTAAAACCAAAACAAAAAAGAGTTGGTTTATCCAGACCTGGATATACCAAGAAATGGAAAAAAGCCATTGTAAGAATTGAATCTGAAGAACCAATAAACATAGCAGAATTAATATAGAGGTGAAATGAAATGGGTGTTAGAAAATTAAAGCCTGTTACAAACGGAACAAGGCATGCAATCCTATATGATTTTTCAGAAATAACAAAAAAGGAGCCTGAAAAATCCCTGGTAGAACCTTTAAAAAGCAAAGCTGGAAGAAATAACCAGGGAAGAATAACCGTCAGACATAAAGGTGGCGGACATAAAAGAAAATACAGAATAATAGACTTTAAAAGAGACAAATGGGGTGTTCCTGCAAAAGTTGCAGCAATTGAGTATGACCCTAACAGGTCAGCAAGAATAGCACTTCTCCATTATGCAGATGGAGAAAAAAGATATATTATCTGGCCAGAAGGGCTTAAAGTTGGAGATACAGTTGTGGCTGGGCCAGATGCAGAAATAAAAGTAGGAAATGCCCTTCCACTTGAGAACATTCCAGTTGGTACATTTGTTCATAATATTGAACTTACACCAGGAAAAGGCGGGCAGCTTGCAAGAGCTGCAGGAATGTCTGCTCAGATACTTGGAAGACAAGGAGATTACATACAGCTCAGACTTCCATCTGGCGAGATTAGACTTGTTCATAAAAAATGTATGGCTACTATTGGAACGGTAGGACTTGCAGAGCATGAGCTTGTTAAATTAGGTAAAGCAGGTAGAGCAAGATGGCTTGGAATAAGACCAACTGTTAGAGGAACAGCCATGAACCCTGTTGACCACCCACACGGTGGTGGTGAAGGTAAAACCTTCGGTAAACATCCTGTTTCTCCATGGGGACAGCCTACAAAAGGTTACAAAACCAGACGTGGAGCCAAATATTCTGACAAATTCATTATCAAACGTAGAGGTAAATAACCATGGGATACAAAGGTAAATGGAACGAAAGAAATAAAAATCCATATGTAAATGAAAAAATACTCAAAAAAATAAGAAAAATGAATGAAACCGGTGAAAGAAAGGTTATAAAAGTATGGGATAGAGCCTGCACCATTACAGAAGAGATGGTAGGGCATACAATAGCCGTTTACAACGGTATGAAATTTATACCTGTATATATCCAGCCGGAAATGGTTGGACATAAGCTTGGTGAGTTCTCTTTAACAAGAACATTTAGAGGACATCCAGACAAATCAGCTAAAGCTGTCAAGAAAAAATAAGAGGTGAAAGAAAATGGCGGAAGCTACTAAAAATTTAGAAGCAAGAGCTATCTTAAGATATGCCAGAACATCACCTACAAAAGCAAGACAGGTGATTAATCAGATAAGAGGCAAAGATGTTGGACAGGCACTTGCTCTTCTTCACGGAATGAATAAAAGAGCAGCAAGAATTGTGGAAAAGCTCCTGAAAAGTGCAATTGCAAACGCAGAAATGAAGGATATGGATATTGATAACCTTTATATCAAAGAAATAAGAGCTGAAGATGGCCCTATCCTCAAAAGGTATATGCCAAGGGCATACGGTAGGGCTACACCTAAGAAAAGAAGATTTTCTCACATCTATATAACATTAGCTGAAAGGCAGTAAGGAGGAATAAAAGTGGGTCAAAAAGTACATCCAATAGGATTTAGATTAGGAGTAACAAAAGACTGGAAATCAAAATGGTTTGCAGACAAAAAAAGATATAGCCAGATACTCCATGAAGACCTCAAAATCAGACAGTTTATTGAAGAAAAATATAAACAGGCAGGAATTGCTGACGTAATAATAGAAAGACTTGGAGAAAAAATCAGAGTTAAAATCCTTGCTTCAAAGCCAGGTATTGTTATAGGAAGAAAAGGTGCAGAGGTTGAGGAATTAAACAAAATTCTCCTCGCTCTCACAGATGCAAAAGAAGTTCTGGTTAATGTAGATGAAGTTAAAAAACCTGAACTGAATGCAAAGCTTGTTGCAGAAGACATAGCTCTCCAGCTTGAAAGAAGGGTTTCCCACAGAAGAGCAATGAAAAGAGCTATAGATAACGCAATGAGAGCTGGAGCAAAAGGAATAAAAGTTCAGGTTGGTGGTCGTATCGGTGGAGTTGACCTTGCCAGAAAAGAATGGTTCATGGCAGGAAGAATGCCACTTCAGACAATCAGAGCTGACATAGACTACGGAACAGCAAGAGCTTCAACAAAATACGGAATATTAGGAATTAAAGTATGGATTTACAAAGGAGATAAACTTTCTGAACAGAAAGAAGAAGTTCTCAAGAAAATAGAAGAAGAGCTCCACACAGTTTAATAAAAATAGGAGGAAAAATAGATGTCTCTCTTACAACCAAAGAAATTAAAATGGAGAAAACAGCATAGAGGTAGAATGAAAGGGAAGGCCAGCAGAAGAAACTATGTGGCCTTCGGTGAGTATGGTCTTCAGGCTCTTGAACCTTGCTGGATGACATCAAGACAGATAGAAGCTGCCCGTATTGCAATAGTAAGGGAAGCAAAAAAAGGTGCAAAAGTATGGATTAGAGTATTTCCCCACAAACCTGTTACCAGAAAACCAGCAGAAACAAGAATGGGTAAAGGAAAAGGTGACCTTGACCACTTTGTAGCAGTTGTTAAACCGGGACATATCCTTTTTGAGCTTGCTGGAGTTCCTGAAGAAGTTGCTGCCGAGGCATTCAGAAAGGCAGGACATAAACTCCCAATAAAAACAAGACTTGTAAAAGCGAGGTCGTAAGATGAAGGTAGAAGAACTGAGAAAACTTACAGATGATGAACTTAAAGAAAAATTAGTTGAACTTAAGAAAAAATTAATGAACCTCAGATTTCAAAACTCCATTGGTGGACTTGAAAAACCATCTGAAATTAGAGAAACCAAAAGAACAATAGCAAGAATTCTCACTATCCTTAGAGAAAGAGAGCTTCAAGCTCAAAGTGGAGGTAAATAATGGCAGTAAAATCTGGAAAAAAGGAATTCATAGGCAAAGTAGTTTCAAATAAAATGGATAAAACTGTGGTTGTAGCTGTAGAAAGGCAGCTTCCCCACCCACTTTATGGAAAAAGAATTAAAAAGACATCAAAATTCTATGCCCACGACCCAGAAAACAAATGCCAGATTGGAGATATTGTCAGAATAAGAGAGACCAGACCTATATCTAAACTCAAAAGATGGGTTGTTGTTGAAATTCTTCCACAGTAATCTTGATTTTATTTGCTTTAAATATTAAAATATTATTTTGTCTTTCTGCCCTGCTGGGCAGAAAATTTTATTTTACAGATGAGGTGTAGGAAATGATAAGAAGAGGAACTTATCTTAATACAGCGGACAACTCAGGTGCAAAAAAAGTTCAGTGTATAGGAATACCTAAAAAGGTTAACTTCGGTAAACAAACTGACTTTGCTACACTTGGAGATGTTATTACAGTAACAGTTAAAGATGCCCTTCCAAATGGAACAGCTAAAAAAGGGAAAATATACAAGGCTGTTGTTGTTAGAACAGCCAAAGAAGTAGGAAGACCTGACGGAAGCTATATAAAATTTGATGATAATGCAGTTGTTCTTCTTAACAACAACCTTGAACCTATAGGAACACGTATCTTAGGACCTGTTGCAAGGGAAATCAGAGCTAAAGGATTTTACAGAATAGTTTCTTTAGCACCGGAGGTAATATAAAAGATGGTTAAAACAAAGCTGAAAAAAGGCGACACAGTTATAGTTATAGCCGGAAAAGAAAAAGGAAAAACAGGAAAAATCAAACAAATTATAAGAAACTCAGACCCAAACAAAGTAAGGGTGATTATTGAAGGTGTAAATATAGGGAAAAAACACCTCAAACATATAGAAGGTGTTCAGGAAGGTGGCATTGTAGAAATAGAAAGACCTATCCATATATCAAATGTTATGTACTATGATGAAAAATCAGGCCAGAGAGTAAAAATAGGTATCAGAATTAAAGAAGAAGGAAACAAAATAATAAAAGAAAGATTTAATAAAAAAACAGGCGAAACAATAGATATCATCTGGGAAAAAGAAAAAAAGTAAGAGGTAAAAGATAATGGCAGTTGCAGAAAGGTATATTCCAAGACTGAGAAAAAAATATGAAGAAGAAGTTGCTCCAAAGTTAATGGAAAGATTTGGATACAAATCTCCTATGGAAATACCAAGAATAAAGAAGATCGTTGTTAATATGGGTGTTGGTGAAGCTGTACAGGATATCAAACAACTGGACAGAGCAGTTGAAGACCTTATGGCTATAACAGGCCAGAGACCAGAAATCAGAAGAGCAAAAAAGGCTGAGGCAGGTTTCAAACTCAGAAGAGGTCTTCCTGTAGGGGCAAGGGTTACCCTCAGAAAAGAAAGAATGTGGGATTTCCTTGACAAACTAATTTCTGTAGCTCTTCCAAGGGTTAGAGACTTTAGAGGACTTAACCCTAACTCATTTGATGGAAGAGGAAATTATGCTTTTGGAATTTCAGAACAGATTATCTTCCCAGAAATCGATTATGACAAGGTAGACAGAATAAGAGGTATGGACATTATCATTGAAACATCTGCAGAAACAGATGAAGAAGCAAAATACCTCTTAGCATTACTTGGATTACCAATTAGAGGATAACAGGAGGAAATAGAAATATGGCACGTAAATGTTTAATGGCAAAATCCTTTTTAAAGGAACCTAAATACAAAACAAGAAAGCACTCAAGATGCCCAATCTGTGGAAGACCAAGAGGTTATATAAGACAGTTTAATATGTGTAGAATATGTTTTAGAGAAAGAGCTCTCAGAGGAGAAATCCCTGGAGTTAAAAAAGCGAGCTGGTAAGGAGGCTAAAAGATGATAGTAGACCCAATTGCTGATATGTTGGCAAGAATAAATAACGCAATCAAAGCAAGAAAAAGTGAAGTTTACATTCCCCACTCAAAAATAAAAGAAAGAATTGCTGAAATCCTAAAAAGAGAAGGTTATATAGAGGACTATACAATCTCAGAAGAAAATAAAAAAGGAAATCAAGGAACCCTTATAATCAAATTAAAATACCTTGGTCCAAGAAATACAAAACCTGTTATCCAGGGGCTTAGAAGGGTATCTAAACCTGGTTTAAGAAAATATGTTGATGTAAAAAATATCCCTTATGTTAGAAAAGGACTTGGAATTGCAATTCTTTCAACAAACAAAGGAATAATAACAGACGCTGAAGCAAGAAAAGAAAGAGTTGGCGGAGAAGTTCTCTGTTATATCTGGTAATAAAAAAGGAGGCATTATAAATGTCAAGAATTGGTAAGAAACCAATAGATATCCCACAGGGAGTTGAAGTAAAAGTAGGTGAGAATAACCACGTTGTAGTAAAAGGCCCTAAAGGTCAGCTTGAAGGGAATTTTAATCCTGACCTTACAATCAAAGTAGAGGACAATCAAATCAAAATAGAAAGACCTAATGACAGCTCATTTATGAGAGCTATACATGGAACAACAAGAGCTCTTATTGCAAATATGGTAAAAGGAGTTACGGAAGGTTTCACAGTAGAACTGGAAATTGTTGGTATCGGATACAGAGCTGCTATGAAGGGAAAAACTCTGGAACTCCAGCTTGGATATTCACATCCAGTTATTTATGAGCCACCTGAAGGAATACAGATTGCTGTTGAAGGAAACATAATAAAAGTTTCTGGAATAGACAAACAAAAAGTAGGTCAGGTTGCTGCTGAAATCAGAGACTTCAGAAAACCTGACCCATACAAAGGAAAAGGTATCAGATACAAAGGAGAAGTTCTTAAACTTAAACCAGGTAAATCTGTAGGTAAAAAATAAATCTCTTTGAGAGGAGAACATAAATGGCAGTAAAAACAAGAAGACAGAAAAGAATAATAAGACATAAAAGAATAAGAAAAAAGGTTTTTGGAACTGCAGAAAGGCCAAGAATGGCGTTTTTCAAAAGTCTGAACAACCTTTATGTCCAGATTATTGATGATGAAGCTGGAAAAACACTGGTAAGTGCTTCAACTATTGATAAAGATTTTGTTGAGAAATATGGAGTTAGAGGCGGTAAAAACATAGAAATGGCCAAAAAATTAGGGGAATTCATAGCTGAAAAAGCCCTTGCAAAAGGAATAGAAAGGGTTGTTTTTGATAGAGGTGGTTTTATCTACCACGGTAAAGTTAAAGCTTTTGCTGAAGCAGCAAGAGAAAAAGGATTAAAATTCTAAGGAGAGAAACAGATGGGAGCAAAAAGCATAGAAAGACTTATTGAAGAAAGACAAAAAATCCAACCTGTAAATCCTGCAGAACTTCAACTTGAGGAAAAAGTAGTTGAAATCAGAAGAACAACAAGGGTTGTTGAAGGTGGTAGAAGATTTTCTTTCTCAACACTGGCAGTAGTCGGAGATAGAAATGGTCATGTCGGATTTGGACATGGAAAAGCCAATGAAGTTCCACCTTCAATAGCAAAAGCAATAGCCGAGGCAAAAAAACATTTAATAAAAGTTCCTCTTATAGAAGGAACACTCCCCCACGATGTAATAGGGGAATATGAATCTGCAGTGGTTCTTCTTAAACCTGCCAGAAGAGGTACCGGTGTTGTGGCAGGTGGACCAGTAAGACCTGTGCTTGAGCTCCTTGGAGTTACAGACATCCTCACAAAAATTATAAGCAGAACCACAAACCCAAATAACATAGTAAGAGCTGTTTTTGATGCTCTTTTAAAAGTCCAGTCTCCTGAAGATGTTGCAAAAGTAAGGGGAATTGATGAAGAAAAAATTAGAAAAAACTACAAAATATATGCATCTTCTCCAATAGTTAAGTAGGAGGAATAATAAATGAAAATAAAAGTAAAACTTGTCAGAGGACTGGCAGGAAAAAGGAAAGACCAGATACAGGCTGTTAAATCACTTGGATTAAAAAAGATTAATGATGAAAGAATTTTAGAGAAAAACCCAATGGTTCTGGGTAATATAAGAAAAGCTCATCACCTTATACAAGTGGAGGAAGTAGAATAATGGGTATAAAACTGCATGAACTCAGACCTGCAGAAGGAGCTACCCACAGAAAAAAAAGAGTGGGTAGAGGTATAGGTTCAGGACACGGAAAAACTTCAACAAGAGGACATAAGGGACAGAAATCAAGAAGAGGATATGGTGACCTTCCAGCATTCTTTGAAGGTGGTCAAACACCATTTATTATGAGAATTCCCAAAAGAGGATTTAAAAGTCCAAATAAAAAAGAGTATGAAATTGTAAATCTCAAAACATTAGAAGAAAGATTTGAAGCCAACGAAGAAGTAACACCTGAAATCCTCAAAAATAAAAGGATAATCCACTGCACAGAAGCAGTAAAAATCCTTGGTGATGGTGAACTTACAAAACCACTCAAAGTAAAAGCACATAAGTTCTCTAAATCTGCTGAAGAAAAAATCAAAGCTGCAGGTGGGAGCTGCGAGGTAATAGAATAACTTTTCGTTAGAGAGGGCTATTATTGATTAATCAAATAAAAAATATTCTGGAAATACAGGATTTAAGAAAGAGAATCCTGTATACACTTATAATGCTTGCAGTATACAGGCTGGGAACACATATACCTGTTCCCGGCATTGATACTGCCAATATAGCCCAGTATTTTAACGCAGCTGGGGGAGCTTTATTCAATATCTATAATCTTTTTTCCGGTGGTGCACTGGGAAGATTATCAGTATTTGCACTTGGTATAATGCCTTATATATCTGCTGCAATTATTATGCAGCTACTTACAGCTGTAATTCCGACTTTGGAACGTTATCAGAAAGAAGAAGGTGATTACGGTAGATGGAAGATTACCCAGTATACAAGGTATCTCACTATTGCTATCGCTGGACTTCAATCATTTGTGCTGGCAACCTGGATTAGTAATATAACCACAGAAACAGGTCAACATCTAATATCTATGTCTCCTATTTTCTTTGTTATCCTTACAACAATTATTATTACCACTGGTGTTGTCTTTTTAATGTGGATAGGTGAAAGAATAACAGAGTTTGGGATAGGAAATGGAATTTCCATAATTATTCTTGCAAGTATTGCCGCTGGAATTCCTAATGCTATATATACAACATACACACAGTTAAGAACAGGAGAACTAAGCGTATTAAATGGTGGCCTTGCAATAGCCATAATTATCATAGTTATTGCAGGTATTATATATATCCAGGAAGCAGAAAGGAGAATACCAATAAATTATGCCAGAAGAAATATTGGCTCACTGGGAGAAACAGCCACTTATATACCATTTAAACTAAACCCTGCAGGTGTTATTCCTATTATATTTGCTGTTGCTATCCTGATGTTCCCTGCAACAATTGCTACTATGTTTGTTGAACAGAGTAAAATTGCCCGAATTATCGCTGATATTTTTTCTCCACAAAGCTATATATATTTTCTTATCTATGTAGTACTAATCATATTTTTCTCATATTTCTACACAGCAATACTGGTAAATCCTACGGAAATTGCAGATAATTTACGAAAAAGTGGAGCATTTATCCCAGGGGTTAGAGCAGGTTCACAAACAGCAGAATACTTAAATTATGTTTTAACAAGAATAGTTTTTGTAGGCTCAATTTTCCTTGCTGCAATTGCTGTCCTCCCAATGATTTTAATTAAAATGCTCCATGTTCCATTTTACTTTGGTGGAACATCTGCACTGATTGTGGTTGTGGTTGCATTAGATACATTACATCAGATAGAGGCTCACCTTGCTATGAAAAAATATGAAGGATTTCTTAAGAGGAGTTAGGAAATGGCAAGGACATATATATTTCTGGGACCTCCAGGAGCAGGAAAAGGTACACAGGCTCAAAGACTTGTTGAAGAAAAAGGATTTGTTCAGATATCCACAGGGGATATCTTAAGGGAAGCTGTAAAAAATGGAACCGAGCTTGGCAAAAAAGCTAAAGAGTATATGGACGCAGGTAAACTTGTTCCTGATGATATTATAATTGGGATAATAAAGGATAAGCTCAAAGAGTTAGAAGGGAAAGATATTATATTAGATGGTTTTCCAAGGACTATTCCACAGGCTGAAGCACTGGATAAAATGCTCCCTGAGGTTGGAAGACAGCTTGATGGGGTTATACTTTTTGATGTTCCAGATGAAGAAGTAATAAAAAGACTTTCAGGAAGAAGGGTAGACCCAAAAACAGGAAAGGTATATCACATAATATACAATCCTCCTCCCCCAGATGTAGAAGTTATCCAGAGGGATGACGACAAAGAGGAAGTAATCAAAAAAAGACTTGAAGTTTATCACTCACAGACAGCACCTCTTATTGAATATTACAAAAATCAGAATAAATTACTGGTCATAGACGCAACCAAATCTCCAGATGAAGTTTACAAAGAACTTCTATCTGTGCTAAAATAATAGTTTGTCAAAATGATTGAATTAAAAAGCAAAGATGATATAGAGAAACTTAGAAAAGCGAATAAGATTGTTGCAGAAATACTCCAGATTATAAAAGAAGAAACCAGGCCTGGAATGACAGGTGTTGATTTAGATGATATAGCCAGAAAGGAAGCAGAGAAAAGAGGAGTTAAGCCTGCTTTTTTAGGTTTGTACGGATTTCCAGCAGCTTTATGTGTTTCTATAAATGAAGAGATTGTACACGGTATTCCTAAAAAGAATAAGATTTTAAAAGAAGGGGATATAGTCAGTATAGATTTTGGTGTTGTTTATGACGGCTGGTATGGTGATGCTGCTATTTCCTATGTGGTTGGAGATAAAATAAGCGATAGAAAAAAAAGACTACTGGAAGGCGTTGAAAAGGCTCTAATGGCTGGTATAGAAAAATGCGTTCCAGGTAATACTGTAAAAGATATTGCGGCTGCTATAGAAGGCACGTTGGAGGCCTACCGACTTGCCCCTATTTGTGATTATGGGGGACATGGAATTGGGCGTAAGCCACATGAGGAGCCACACGTTTCAAACTGTGTGGCAAATGCTGAAAATATTGTTTTAAAGCCAGGTATGGTTCTTGCTATAGAACCAATGGCTACACTTGGTAGAAGGAAAAACTTCTACCGTAAATTAAAGGATGGCTGGACTGTGGTTTCAAAGGAAAAAGCTATGGCTGCTCATTTTGAGCATTCTGTAGCCATTACAGAAAATGGTCCAGACATACTTTCTAAACTTGATTAGGAGTAAAGATGGCGAAGAAAAAGAAGAAGGAAGAAAAGGAAAAAGGTATAGTTGTTGAAGGAACTGTAGAAGAAGCTCTCCCAAATGCTATGTTCAGGGTTAAACTGGACACAGGGCATGAAGTGCTTGCCCACGTTTCAGGAAAGATGAGAATGCATTTTATCCGTATTTTACCTGGAGACAGGGTAAAGGTGGAACTATCACCTTACGACCTGACCAGAGGAAGAATAATATTTAGAATGTGAGGTGGAAAAGATGAAAGTAAGGTCTTCAGTTAAAAAAAGATGTGAAAAATGCAGAATAATCAAAAGAAATGGCAGAGTTATGGTTATCTGTGAAAACCCAAGACACAAACAAAAACAAGGATAATTAGGAGGAAAAAATGGCTCGTATAGCTGGTGTAGATTTACCAGATAGAAAAAGACTGGAAATAGCCCTTACCTATATTTATGGAATAGGAAAGACAAGAGCTAAAGAAATTCTGGAAAAAACTGGAATAGATGGAATGAAAAGAGTTGGGGAATTAACCCCAGATGAACTTAATGCAATCAGGAAGTTTATAGAACAGAATTACAAGGTTGAAGGTGACCTTAGAAGAGAAGTTGCTGTTAATATCAAAAGACTTATGGATATGGGTTGCTACAGGGGTATCAGACACAGACTTGGTCTTCCTGTTAGAGGACAGAGAACCAAAACCAATGCAAAAACCAGAAGAAAATTCACAGGAAGAATTAAAAGAAGGTAATTGAGGAGGAATCATGGCTAAAAAAAGAAAAAGAAGTGCTAAAAAAGTAAAAAGAACCGTTCCATACGGAATAGCTCATATACAGGCTACATTTAATAACACAATTGTTACAATCACTGACAAAGAAGGTAATGTTCTCACATGGGCTTCTGGAGGAACCGAAGGCTTTAAGGGAACAAGAAAATCCACTCCATACGCTGCTCAGAAAGCTGCTGAAAAGGCTGCTAAAAGAGCAATGGATGAATTTGGGATGAAAGATATTGAGGTCTGGGTTAAAGGACCAGGAGCAGGAAGAGAGTCTGCAATAAGAACTCTTGCTGCCACAGGACTTAACATAAAAGTAATTAAAGACGTAACACCAATCCCACACAACGGATGTCGTCCACCAAGCAAAAGGAGGGTGTAATTTATGGGTAGATATTTAGGACCTTTAACAAAAGTAAGTAGAAGACTTGGCGTTTTCGTTGGCGGAAACTTAAAAGCATTTCAAAATAGAAACTTCCCACCAGGACAGCACGGAAGAGTTCAGGGAAGAAAAGTAAAACTTTCTGACTATGCTGTTCGTCTTCAGGAAAAGCAAAAACTGAGATACCTTTATGGTGGTTTAAGGGAAAAACAGTTCAAAAAATATTTTGATGAAGCTGCAAGAATAGCAGGTATCAAAGGTGGAAACACAGGTCAGATTTTCCTTCAGCTCCTTGAAAGAAGACTGGATAATGTTGTTTACAGACTTGGTTTTGCCAAAACAAGAAGACAGGCAAGACAGCTTGTTAGACATGGACATTTCCTTGTAAATGGTAGAAAGGTGGATATTCCTTCTTACAGAGTTAAGCCGGGAGATATTATTGAAGTGAGAGAAAAAAGCAGAAAATCTCCATTATTTAAGGAAAATCTGGAAAATAGAGACCCAAGAAGTATTCCAAACTGGCTTGAACTGGATAAGGATAATTTCAGAGGAAAAGTTCTGGAAATTCCACAGGAAATAGAGCTTGAAATTCCAGTAAATGTCCAGCTGATTATTGAGTACTACTCAATGTAATAAATTTTGGGAATAATCCCATAACGGAGGTAAAAAAGCCTATGCCTTTTTTAGAATTTATTAAACCTAATAAGATTTACTGGGATGAATCAACAAAAACAGAAAATTATGGAAAGTTATTTGTTGAACCTCTTGAAAGAGGCTATGGTATAACGCTGGGTAATGCTCTCAGGAGAGTTTTACTTTCCTCTCTGGAAAGTGGTGCTATAACAGCTGTTAAAATACAGGGAGTAGCCCATGAGTTTACAACAATAGATGGTGTTCTGGAAGATGTATCTGAAATAATTCTTAACCTGAAGCAGATTAAGTTTAAAATGGAAGAAGGTTTAGATAGCGATATTGCCATTCTTGAGTTTAAAGGACCAGGAGAAATAAAGGCATCTGATATAAAAGTATCATCCGGTATACAGATTGTTGATCCTGATATCCATATAGCCACTGTAGAAGACAATGTTGAAGTGAAAATGGAGCTCAGAATAGAAAAAGGTCGTGGATATGTAATGGTTGAGGAGATGGAGCCTCCAACAGAGATAGGCTGGATACCAATAGATACAGCTTTCTCACCAATTAAAAAATGCACATTCAAAGTTGAACCAACAAGAGTTGGGGAAAAGACAAACTACGATAAACTTATACTTGAGTTCTACACAGATGGCACAATCACACCTGAAGAAGCATTAACAAAAGCGACAAACATACTTATAGAACACTTCCAGCTTTTACTTAACCCAACCACAAGAAAGGTTGAAGTTGTAAAAAGAGCTGAGCCTGAAAGCATTGCAGAAAAAATAGAAGCAGATAAGCTTTCTCTGGCAATAGAAGAGCTTGAAATATCTTCAAGGGCTACAAATACACTGAAAAAACTTGGTATCCAGACAATTGGTGACCTTGTAAAAATGACTGAAGAGGACCTTAAAGAAGCCAAAAGCATAGGAAGAAAGGCCTTAAAAGAAATTAAAGAAGCCCTTGCTGAACTTGGACTTGAACTTGCACCATCCCCAACAAAAAAAGAATAAGAGAGGTAGGAATAAATGAGACATAGAGTAAAAACAAAAAGCTTCCACAGAAAAAAGGAACACAGAGAGGCGTTATTTGTAAATCTTGCTATTGCACTTATTGAACACGGAAGAATTGAAACAACTCTTCCAAAGGCAAAAGCCCTGAGACCTTTTGTTGAGAAACTTGTTACACTGGCTAAAAAAGAAACAGTTCATGCAAGAAGACTGCTTAATTCAAGACTTAGAAACAATACAAAAGCAGCAACAAAACTATTTAAAGAAATAGCTCCACTTTTCAAAGAAAGAAACGGTGGATACACCAGAATATACAAGCTGGATAAAAGAAGAAGAGGCGATGATGCCGAAATGGCAATAATTGAGTTCGTTGAATATCCTGGTAGAGAAGAATAATAGCAATGTTTATACTGGCGAATTTCATAGAGGCGGTGTCCAGAATACTGGACATCGCCTTAACTATTTATATGTGGATTGTAATCGTATCAGCCCTTTTATCCTGGGTTAATCCAGACCCTCATAACCCTATAGTCCGTTTTCTTTACAATGCCACTGAACCAGTTTACAGAAAAATCAGGAAAATTATTCCTACAGTATATGGTGGAATAGATATAGCTCCTATAATAGTTCTGTTTATCATAATGTTTCTTCAATACTTCCTTGTTCCATCTCTCTATGAGCTTGCAATCAGACTTAGATATGCAGGCTGATGAACCTTGAAAAACATATAAAACAAAAACCATCAGATTTTATTGTAGAAGAAGTTCTTGATTATAACCTATCACATTCAGGTAAATGCCAGTTATACCAGCTAAAAAAAACAAATCTATCAACTCTTCAGGTGGTCAGATTTTTATCCGGCCTTTTTAAGATAAAACCTTCAGATATAGGCTTTGCAGGTTTAAAAGATAAGTTTGCTATAACGACCCAGTATTTGTCTTTTCCTGCAAATATAAACATTCCAGACCACTTATGTTTTGTTAATAAGGCAGGTAGACTGGTAGAAACAGATAAACTGGATTTTTTCAAACAGCAGGGATTTTGCATTAAAAAAATTGGTTATATAAACAACCCTATTAATCTGGGGGACAACACAGGAAATAATTTCACCATAAAAATAACCAGTCTTACAAAACAGCATAAAAGGTTAATCTATGAAAATCTTGATATTGTCAAAAAATACGGGTGTGCAAATTATTTTGGTGAACAGAGATTTGGCAGTGTGAAAGGCAGAAATGATTTTATATTCAGATACCTTCTTGAAGGAAAATACGAAAAAGCCCTTAAAACATACTTTTCTATAAAAGGAAATATAAAAAACTGGGGCAACTGGCAACAACTTTATAAAGACCTGAAAGGAAATCTTGAACAGTATGAAAAAGATTTAATTCTTGGTCTTAAAAGAGGTCTTTCTCCAGAAAAAGCAATCAGAATACTTCCTAAAAATATCAGACTTATGTTTAATTTTGCCTTTCAGTCTTATTTATGGAATGAGTATCTCAGAAAATATATTGAAGCAAAATACCCATACAAAAGAGTTCCTTTCATCCATAACTGGAAACTCAGCTTTTATCTCGAGGTTGACGATATAGAATATCTGAAAAATCTGGAAATTCCTTACACAGCACAGGAATACAAACCACAGGATAAGTTCTTACAAAAAATAATAGAAGACACCCTTAAAGAAAATAATGTTTATCCAGAATATTTTGAAAAAGAAGTTGCAGGTATAAAGGTCTTAACAGATGGCCTTAGAAAAGCAATATTTTTCCCTGAAAACCTTAAAATAAAAGGGAAAACCAAAAACTCAATCACCCTTAGCTTTTTCCTCCCTACCGGGAGCTACGCCACTATTCTTCTGAGAAATCTCCTTTTCTGAACCTTCTAACATATAAAGAATTAGTTGTTCTCTTATAAACTCTATATCATCCAAGTCTATCTCTTTT
>JALWLQ010000090.1 GCA_027084095.1 Persephonella sp. | reverse complement strand
ATCTTTCTTTGGTAGAAGGAAAAGTATTATCAAGAATTTTAGAGCCTTTTTTTCCTGTTAGAATGCTTATAAACTTTTGGGGGATATTTTGGATTATATCCCTTAAGGTCTTATCAAATTTTGCCATATTCTATATTTCCATAAGTGAACTATTGTTACAGGTATTTAAAATCAGGCAGGTTTTGCAGCTTTTTTACCTTCTCCTCCTTTTTTCTTAAGAAATCTTTCAAGGTCAACTACAATAGGAGATGCCACATATATAGAAGAATATGTTCCAAACACTATACCAATAAGTAATGCCAGTGAAAAGCCTTTTAGAGACTCACCACCAAACAGATAAAGAGCAAGAACTGAGAATAAGGTTGTTCCAGAAGTTATGATTGTTCTGGAGAGGTTTTCATTGATACTTTGATTAACAAGCTGCAGTAGATTTTTCTTACCTCTGATTTTTATGTTTTCTCTTATTCTATCAAAGATAATAATTGTATCGTTGAGAGAATAACCAAGAACAGTCAGAATAGCTGCTATCACTGCAAGATTTACTTCTTCTCCAAGTAATGAAAATATTCCCAGTGTTATTATTGCATCATGAAAGAGTGGAACCACGGCACCTATTGCAAAAACAGGTTCAAATCTAAATCCAACATAAATAAGGATGGCAACCATAACAGCAACTATTGAATATACACTTGCTTTCCGTAGCTCCTCTCCAACAATAGCCCCTATGTAATCTATCTTCCTTATTTCAAATTTATCTCCAAATTTTTCTTTTAGAGCTTTTTTGATTTTTGCGACAATTTCGGAGGATTTACCCTTTTTCAAGGATACTCTGATTTCATACTCATCTCCTTCTGTTCCTACAGCCTGTATCATTGAGTCTTGTAGGTTAACAAGTCTTAAAGCGCTTCTTATTTCAGCTGTAGATACTTTATCTACAAATTTTACCTGAACAGCTGTTCCCCCTGTGAAATCCAGACCTAAATTAAATCCTTTAGTAAAAATCAATACAAGACTGGCAATAACAAGAAGAGTTGAAACAATATATCCCTGTTTTTTTATTTTCATAAAATCAATATTTGGTGGCTCGTTTAAAAAGTTCCTCATCTATGCTCTCCTAAAATGCATATTTTAAAGATTTTCTGCCGCCAAGAATAATATCAAGGAACAGTTTAGTAACAAACATAGCTGTAAATATTGAAGTTATTGTTCCTATAGATAATGTTGCAGCAAATCCTTTAAGTGGCCCTGTTCCGAACTGGAATAGAACAAATGCAGCAATTAATGTGGTTATCTGGGCATCCAGAATAGCATCCCATGCCCTTTTAAATCCTTCTTCTATAGCCACACGGAGAGTTTTACCCCGTTTAAGTTCTTCTTTAATTCTTTCAAATATAATTACATTGGCATCCACAGCCATACCAATGTTAAGGATAATACCTGCAATACCTGGCAGGGTAAGAGTAACATCTAAGAAAACCATTGCAGCCCAGAGCAGAATTCCGTTGAACAATAAGGCCATTATGGATATAAAACCAGAAATTGCATATCTCCATATCATAAATAATCCCACAAGGACTAAGGCTGCTATACCTGCTTTTAAAGTTTTTTGTATAGAATCTTTACCAAGCGTAGGTCCTATTACTCTCTCCTCAAGAATTTTAACTGGTGCAGGTAAAGCTCCAGCTCTTAAAATAATAGCAAGGTCTGCAGCTTCTTCAGGGGTAAAGTTTCCAGTAATCTGTCCGGATTTTGAGATACGGGAACGAACAACCGGCGCAGATACAACTTTATTATCTAATACAATAGCAAGTCTTTTACCTATCATTTTTGCCGTGGCTTCACCAAAAATTGAAGCCCCTTCATCTGTAAGCTCAAAATTAACAGCAGGTTTTCCTCTATTATCAACTCCAGCCCTTGCATCCTTAAGCTGTGAACCGGTTACAATTGGAGTATCTTTTACAAGAAACCATTCTTTAATTTCTTTGCCATTTATTTTTTCTGGGACACCTTCAAGTATTTTTGTTCCTGGAGGTAGTTTTGGGTAACGTTTTAGTAATTCTTCTTTGCTAAAAGCAGTATCTACAACTTCAAGTAGTTCAAGCTGTGCCGTTTTCCCAATAATAGCTTTGGCTCTTTCTGGGTCAACAACCCCAGGAATTTCAACAAGAATTCTTTTTTCTCCAAGTTTAGAAACATTTGCATTTAAAGTTCCAAATTCATCTATCCTGTTTCTGATTGTTTCAACAGCCTGCTGGACAGTAAGTTTTTTTATTCTTTCTAATTCCCATGGTGCAAAAGCAATAAAGATTGTTCCGTCAGAGGTTTCTACTTTTACCTGAGGAAAATTATCAGAGATTATTTTGTATGCCTTATCTATCTGGGTAGGGTCAAGGAGGGAAATTATTACTTTATCTTTGGATACTTTTATGTTAAGAACATCTATGTTTGCTTCTTTTAGTTTTTTTCTTATATCTTCTGCAAGCTGTTTATACTGGGTTTGGATTACATGGTCTACATCAACCTCAAGGACAATACTCATACCACCTTGAAGGTCAAGACCCAGCTTTACAGGTTTTGAAAAAATAAGATAAATTGAGGCTACCAGAACCCCAAATGTGAGTAATAATTTCCACTTTAAATCTGCTTTCAATAGCGTCCCCTTAAAACTTTTTTAAGGTTATTATACCGTAAATTTCAATGTAAAATGGTTATAAACCTGAAAAAAAATAAGGAGGTTTCAATGAAAGCGGCATATTACGATAAACATGGAAGCTACGAAAATATAAAAATAGGAGATTTCCCAGTTCCTGAAATTCAGGAAGATGAAGTTC
The DNA here is from genome assembly GCA_027084095.1 of Persephonella sp. Taxonomy (GTDB): domain Bacteria; phylum Aquificota; class Aquificia; order Aquificales; family Hydrogenothermaceae; genus Persephonella_A. Next base: position 1,539 of record JALWLQ010000090.1, on the reverse strand, counting down.
TTGTTAATATAAAGGCTTTTTCTTTGAACCATCTTGATATATGGGTTATGGAAGGCAAATATCCAGTTCAGATACCTATGCCACATATTTTTGCCTCAGATGGAGCAGGTATTGTAGTTAAGGTAGGAAAGGCAGTAAAACATATAAAAGAAGGAGATAAGGTCATTGTTTATCCAGGTCTTTCCTGTGGGGTGTGTGAAAGCTGTCTGTCAGGAAAGGATAATCAATGCAGACAATACCATCTTCTTGGGGTAATAGAAAATGGAGTTTCTGCAGAATACACAAAGGTTCCTGCAATTAATGTATTCAAAATTCCTGAAGGACTTTCCTTTGAGGAAGCAGCATCAATAGGTATAACATACACAACAATGTGGCATTCCCTTGTATCAAGAGCTGGAATAAAACCGGGAGATACCGTTCTCATCCATGGTGGTGGCAGTGGTGTTGGAACAGCAGGCATACAGATTGCAAAATTATATGGGGCAACTGTGATAACTACGGTGGGAGACGACTGGAAGGTAGAAAAGGCAAAAGAGCTTGGAGCAGATTTTGTCATAAATTATAAAAAGGAAAATTTTGTTGAAAGGGTAAAAGAAATAACTGAAGGAAAAATGTGTGATATTGTGATAGACCATATTGGACAGGAAACTTTCCCAAACTCTATAGAAATAGCAAAAAGAGGGGGACATGTTGTTACCTTTGGAGCAACAACAGGAGGAGAACCACAGATAAACTTGAGAAAAATATTTGGTAAAAATATAACAATCCATGGCGTCTATATGGGAACAAAAGGAGAGGTTGCACATTATCTTAAATTCTTCCCTGGTAAACTAAGACCGATAATTGATAGTGTTTTTGAGTTTGAAAATGTAAAAGATGCTTATAAAAAGCTCCTAAGCAGACAATTTTTTGGAAAAATAGTGGTAAAAGTATGAATGAAATAGTAGAAGTCAAAAATTTAACCGTAAAATTAGGCGGCAGAACAATAATAGAAAATATCAATCTTACGATTAATAAAGGGGAAATTGTTGCTATTGTAGGTCCTAACGGTGGTGGTAAAACCACACTGGTAAGGACTATACTGGGACTTATAGAACCATTTGAAGGAGAAGTAAAATTACTTGGAAAATCTCCCAGACAGGCTATTAAAACAGGTAAAATTGGTTATCTTCCTCAAAAATCTGAGATACCTCAGAACTTTCCATTCTCAGCGCTTGATATAGTAATGCTTGGGCTTATTAATTCAAAACTGCCTAAAGAAGAAAAGATTAAGAAAGCTTTGCAATATATAGAATATGTAGGAATGAAAGGATTTGAGCATTATCCATACAGCAGATTATCTGGCGGGCAACAGCAAAGAATATCAATAGCACGGGTTCTTGTTGCAGACCCAGAAATAATATTTCTTGATGAACCTTCAACAGGAATTGATATGGTTGCACAGGAGAGCTTTTATGATTTCTTACAAAAAATAAGAGAAGAAAAAGGTATAACAGTTGTAATGGTATCCCATGACGTTGGAGTGGTCAGTAAATTTGT
>JALWLQ010000089.1 GCA_027084095.1 Persephonella sp. | reverse complement strand
TGTATACACAGTCAGCTGCTGTAAATCCACCACCTATTACTGCAACCTTTTTATTTCTTGGTAATTCTACATCAGTTTCAGGTGCAAGCATTTCATCAACATAATCAACATTTACTTTCATAAGGAAGGATATAGCTGTATAAACACCTTTTAAATCCTCTCCAGGAATTCCCATTTTCTTTCCTCTACCTGAACCAACACCAATAAACACAGCATCAAACTGTTTTCTTAGCTCTTCTAAGGAAATATCTTTTCCTACTTTCACACCTGTCTTGATCTCAACTCCAAGTTTTTCTATAAGTGAGATTTCCCAGTCAAGAACTTCTCTATCAAGTCGTGGGGATGGAATTCCATATCTCATAACTCCACCTGTAAATGGTAGAGCCTCAAAAACTGTTACTGAATGTCCCTTTCTGGCAAGGAAGTAAGCTGCCGATAATCCTGCAGGTCCTGCTCCAATTACAGCAACCTTTTTTCCTGTAGGTGGGTCTTGAGGGTCTTTCCAATCTACACCGCTCATTCTTACTGAATCGCCTACAAATCTTTCCAGACCTCCAATATTAACAGGCTGTCCGTTATCTTTAAAAGTTAAAACACAGGTGCTTTCACATAATCTATCCTGTGGACATACTCTTCCACATATTGAAGGGAATGGATTTTTTTCTCTGAGTATTCTTAAAGCTTCAAAAACATTATTATTCTGAATTTGCTCAATCCATAAATTAATATCTCCTAAAACAGGGCAACCATAGCCTCCTTTGTATTCCTGACATGGAGGTTTTTTACATAAAATACATCTAAAAGATTCATCTTTAGCTGCAGTATGCCCGAGACCTAAGGAATACTCTTTGAAAGTGTTTTTTCTCACTTCTGGTGGAAGTAAAGGTATGTCATTCCTGTCATGCCTTCTGTAAACCACTTTCTTTTTTTCCATTTTATACCTCCTGTTTATTTGAATAGTAAACTCATTAATGCTTTTTGAGCGTGAAGTCTATTTTCTGCTTCATCAAAAATAACATCTGCAAACTGCTCAAAAACTTCTTCTGATATTTCCTCTCCTTTATGTGCAGGAAGACAATGCATAACAATTGCATTTTTTGAGGCATGCTTAAGGAGTTGTTTATCAATGGTAAATCCCGTGAAGGCTTCCTTTTTCTCCTTTTCTCCTTCCTGCCCCATGCTTACCCATACATCTGTGTATATAACATCTGCATCCTTAACTGCTTCTACAGGGTCGTGGGTTAGCTGTATCTCTGCTCCTGTTTTTTTTGCAAGATTTAATGCCTCATAAACGGCTTTTCCCGATGGCTCATATCCTTCCGGAGTTGCAACAGATACATTAAAGCCAATTAGACCTCCTGCTATGAGCCATGTATTTGCAAGATTATTACCATCTCCTACAAATGCCACTTTTATATCTTCTATTTTTCCAAATCTTTCATAAATAGTCTGGAGGTCAGCAAGTATCTGACAAGGATGCAGATAATCTGTAAGTGCATTTATAACAGGTTTATCAAAATATTGGGCAAGCTCTTCCACCTCTTTATGTGAATAAGTCCTGATTACTATTCCATCTAAATATCTGGCCATAACCCTGCCTGTATCTTTTATATCCTCTCCTCTGCTCATCTGTGTTGATGAGCCTGTTATATAGATAGGCTGACCTCCCATCTGGTAAACGCCCACCTCAAAGGACAGTCTTGTCCTTGTAGAAGGTTTCATAAAAATCAGACCTATAGATTTATTTTTTAAAGTCTGGTCGGAAAAAGGCTTTTTTTTCAGTTTTATTGCATACTCAATAATCTCTAAAATTTCATCTTTTGTAAGGTCTGAAACATTCAAAAAATCCCTTTTCAATTTATATTCCCTCCTTATTTGAAAGTAAAAATATAACACTGTTTGATTTTATCTTCAAGCAAGAGATTTTAATATTAATCAGTCACGTTGATGAATTGTTGAATAACATCCATTTATTTAAGACTTGTCAACTTGAATAAGCCACATTTGAAGAAAATTTACTGATTTAACAGGAATTTATATATAGCCATACGGGTGAAAAGTCCATTTTCCACCTGGTCAAGAATTACGCTCCTATCCCCGTAAACAAGTTCACTCTGAATTTCCACTCCACGATTAACAGGTCCCGGATGCATGATTAAAGCATCTTCTTTAAGGAGATTGACCCTTACTTGATTAAGTCCGTATTTTATAGAATACTCATTAAGAGTGGAGAAAAATACCTTCTTCTGTCTTTCAAGCTGAATTCTCAGGAAAATTGCAACATCCTTGTCTTTTAGAGCATCCTCAACATCTGTTGTTATATAATCAACCTCAAACTGTTCAAGATGTCTTGGCAGCATTGTTTGAGGTCCACAGAGGGTAATCTCCGCTCCAAGCATATGAAGCAGTTTAATATCTGAACGGGCTACTCTGCTGTGGAGAATATCTCCGATAATGGCTATTTTAAGGCCTTCTATTTTGCCTTTATGTTCTAAAATTGTGATTGCATCTAAAAGTGCCTGAGAAGGATGTTCATGGGTTCCGTCTCCTGCATTAATAACCCGTGATTTTACCTTGTTGGCTACTATATGGGCTGCACCGGACATATAATGCCTGATAACAATAAAATCAGCCTGCATTGCTTCAAGGGTTTTGATTGTATCGTAAAGAGTTTCTCCTTTTTTTACCGAACTGGAAGAACCGGAAATATTAATGGTATCTGCCCCTAAGATTTTTCCTGCAAGTTCAAAGGATGTTCTTGTTCTTGTGGAATTTTCAAAAAATGGAAGGAGGATTGAATATCCCCTTAAATCTGTAAATTTTGTTTCTCCATTTTTATATCTGTCTCTGTAATCCTTATAAAGCTCATATATCTGATAGAATTTTTGCTCATCAATCTGGTTTACAGAGATTAAATCCTTCAAAACAGCACCCCTTGTTATGTTGTTTCATTTTTATTATATAGTTTTTATTCTGGTGGAAAAACCTTTTGTGGATGTAGAATACGATTTTCATCAACTTTTCCGATGCCTATAAATTTACCGGTATGGTCGTAAATCCTGTAAATCCCTTCCTGTGCAGGCACTCTAAATCTTTGACCGTGTAGAAATCTTTTGTCAAATCTTTCATCCAGCTGGATTTTTTCCATAAAAGGCAGTGCATTTTCAATTGGGATAAGAATATCCTGAAGGTCTGTTTTTTGTAAAAGTTCATTTAGAGGTAGTGCATTTTCTACTGAAAAGTTATCAATTTTTGTCCTTCTTAACTCCTTTGTGTATGCACCACAGCCTGTCAAGTCGCCGATTTCTTTTATTATGCTTCTGATATATGTTCCTGATGAACAGTAAACTTTGATTGTAAAAAATGGCAGAGATATATCTAAAATTTCCATGGAGTAAATTTTCACCTTTTTAGGCTTTAGCTCAGGCTGAATACCTTTTTTGGCAAGTTGATAGGCTCTTTTACCTTTTATTCTTTTTGCTGAGTATGGAGGTGGATATTGTAGATATTCTTTTGGAAAAGAAAGTATTATTTCTTCAAGCTTTTCTTCTGATATATCACATTCTTTTTCTTCAATAATTTTTCCGTTTATATCATAAGTATCTGTGATTTTCCCCAGTTCGCCTGTGGCAATGTATTCTTTATCTAAACCCTGATAATATTCTGTTAGTCTGGTGGCTTTTCCAAGTGTTATTATCATTAATCCTGTGGCAAAAAAGTCTAAAGTCCCTGTATGGCCAATTTTTAAATCTGTGTTGTAAATATTTTTTAGATGTTTTTTGATTTTTTGAACAAGGCTGTTTGATGTGATACCTGCAGGTTTATCAATAAGAAGTATTCCGTCCATTCCTTTATATTTTTTCCTGTTTTTAAAGAAAATTATAATAGAAAAAGGGGAACAACGTCCCCTTGTAATTACCTGCGGGTATATCTTCTTCTGCCGGTAAATTTTCTATTTTTTGATTGTGGTTTTGTGAACTCTTTATCTGAAAGATTTTCAAACTGGATATCAGCTTTAGTTATTTTTTTAATAAGTCTAAACAAGTTATCTTCCTGAGTATTCATTATTGATATTGCTGTTCCTTCTTTACCTGCCCTTCCGGTTCTTCCTATTCTGTGAACATAGCTTTCAACATTCCTTGGGAGAGAATAATTCATAACAAGGTCAACACCTTTTATATCCAGTCCTCTTGCAGCAACATCTGTTGCAACAAGTATCTGAAGCTGATTTCTTCTAAAATCTCTGAGAACTTTTTCCCTTTTTGCCTGTGAGTAGTCCCCGTGAATAGCACTGGCATTGAAACCCTCTTTCCTGAGTTTATCTGCTATCTGGTCAGCCTCTTTTTTGGTTTCTGTGAAGATTATTGTTTTGGTTTCTGGATGCTCTTTGAGGCTTTCTGTTAGTT
>JALWLQ010000088.1 GCA_027084095.1 Persephonella sp. | reverse complement strand
AGATGTTATCAGAGTGTATAGTTTGTCCCCGAGATTGTAAAGTTAATAGACTTGAAAACAAAACAGGTTTCTGCAAAACAGGTAAAAATGTCTATGTGGCTTCCTTTTTTCCCCATCATGGAGAAGAATTCCCAATTAGAGGAAGATATGGAAGTGGAACAATATTTTTCTCATACTGCAATCTGGGATGTGTATACTGCCAGAATTACGATATAAGCCAGTTAGGAGAGGGTAAAGAGATATCCCCTAAAGAACTTGCAGCAATTATGCTTTACCTACAGGAAGAAGGATGCCACAACATAAACTGGGTGACCCCTTCTCATATTGTTCCCCAGCTTATAGAAGCTACATACATAGCAGCCCAAAAAGGACTTGAAATTCCAATTGTTTATAACACTTCTTCTTATGACAGTATAGAAAGTTTAAATCTACTTGATGGAATAGTGGATATCTATCTTGCTGACCTGAAATACCTGAATGAAGAATACGGCAGGAAATACTCAAAGGTAAAAAATTATCCCCAGGTAACCAAAGAAGCTATAAAAGAGATGCACAGACAGGTAGGAGACCTGAAAACAGATGAAAATGGAATAGCTTACAGAGGCTTACTGGTCAGACATCTTGTTCTGCCTAATGATATTTCAACAACAAAAGAGGTGATTGAATTTCTTAAATCTATTTCACCTACTATGCATGTAAACATAATGGCACAATATTATCCATACTACAAAGCCTACGATTATCCTGAATTAAGCAGAAGAATTACAACAGAGGAGTATTTTGATGCATTAGAATATGCAGAAAAAGTAGGTTTAAACATTGTGAAAGACTAATAGGAAAAATACAGCCTTCCACCATATATAAAATCTCTTATAGTTTCATCCATATATTGAATATCTACCGTAAAAGAAACCATTTTAGACATATTAATTTTATAGTAAGCTTCTGAAACTGTTATATCTTCAGCATTATTCTTATGAATATATCCAATTCCAAAACCAAGCTGGTCATCCAAAAACAGACTATATATCTGAAATCCACCGCTTACAAAATAATTATATTCATAGTTAGATAACCCTCCTCTAAAGAAAAAACCCTTATTCTTTGTGAAAGAGTAATCTGCTGAAACTCCAGCCCCTTTGTTTTCATAAGTGCCGAATAAGTAGTAATAATAAGGTCTTATAGAAAAGTTAACTGTTTCATATTCTATTTCTATAATTCCAACATTCCCTTTATCTGGTTTATTTTGCATATAAACCCCTGAAATTCCCATAGTATTGAAAATTTTGTAAGAAAGATATATTCCGGGATTATAAGAAGGTAAAACAGCTATTGGATTATTAACAAAAGCATCATTTAAAAACTGTGTATTCTCATCATTTGCAAATTTATTTGCATCAACATAAGCAGTAGCATCTATAAATCCCGCTGCAAATATTAATTTTCCTAAATATCTTTGATAATAAAACTCAAGTAAATAAGGTCTACCTGTATTGTTTATATCCTCCAGGTAGTCTTCAAGGTCAGCAGCAGTAGAAGAAAGAGAGTATCCTTTTCTTTCCAGTTTATATATAATTCCATTTCCAAATGTTATTGAAGCATTAACGAATAATTCATCGTTAGATGTAAGTTTAAACAATGTAAAAAGATTAGAGTTATTGTAGATAGCCCCATATTCACCTATTTGCTGATATACAGTAGAATTAACAATATCAATTCTATGTTTATGAAATGTATGTTCAAGTATAAATGGTTTTTGAGGTTCTTGAGCAAAGCCAACATAGGAAAAGAGAACAAATCCAGTAATAATCAATAAGTTTTTTCTCATATTTTATTCCCCACACTTAGAACATCTTTTCTTTCTAAAAACTTTTTTGTAAAGAAAATAGGTTGAAAACAGAAGAAAAATACCAACCAAAATGTACTCCATAGCATTATCAATCCATCCTGTTTTTTATTTTATCATAATTGATATTTAATCTCAATATCTGTGATGATTATCATAATACTTTAAATTGAGTTTTAATCTCATTTAATCTCCCTACACAAAGTATAAAAATATTCTTATATTTATAGGTGTGGTTGCATTTCAATAGAATAGGGGGTTTTAAAATGGATAGGAAATTAGTAGTCTGGCTAAAAGAAGTTACCATGGAAGATGTCCCGCTGGTTGGTGGTAAAAATGCCTCCCTTGGAGAGATGATAAATGCCCTCTCCTCGAAAGGTATAAATGTTCCCAATGGGTTTGCTACAACATCTGAAGCCTACTGGTATTTCCTTGATTACAACAATCTTCGAGAAAAAATCCGAGAAGTTCTGAAAGACCTTGATATCAATGATGTGAACAATCTACATCAACATGGTATCAAAGTAAGAAACCTTATCAGAGGAGGAGAATTTCCTCCAGACCTTCGGGAAAAAATTCTTAATTACTATCATAAGCTCAGTGAAGAATATGGACAGAAGTATGTTGATGTTGCTGTCCGTTCCTCTGCAACTGCTGAAGATACAGAAGAAGCATCATTTGCAGGTCAGCAGGAAACATACCTGAATATAAAAGGAGATGAAGCTCTTCTTGATGCTATCAAAAGATGTTATGCCTCCCTGTTTACAGATAGAGCTATTTCTTACAGAGAAACATTTGGATTTGACCATTTCTCTGTAGCTTTATCAGCTACAGTTCAAAAAATGGTTCGTTCAGACAAGGGCTCTTCCGGAGTTATGTTCACACTGGATACAGAAAGTGGATTTAAAGACGTTGTCTTAATCACCAGTATATATGGACTTGGAGAACTGATTGTAGGTGGTATCGTAACTCCCGATGAGTTTCTTGTCTTCAAGCCAACCTTAAAAAAAGGATATAAAGCAATCATTGAAAAGAGACTGGGGCATAAAGACAAAAAAATGATTTATGGGGAAGGAGAAGAAAAAACAAAAATAGTTTCTGTGCCTTTAGAGCAGCGAAAACAATTTTCCCTAAAAGATGAAGAAATTTTGAAACTTGCCAGATGGGGAATGCTTATTGAAGAGCATTACTCAGAAAGAAATGGCAGATGGACACCTATGGATATAGAATGGGCAAAAGATGGAGAATTAGATGAGCTATTTATTGTTCAGGCAAGACCGGAAACAGTTCATTCACGAAAAGACCATACAAAAATTAAAGTTTATAAAATTACAGAACCACCAGAGGAAAGAAGAAAGAAAATTTTGGTTACCGGTATCGCTGTAGGAAACAAAATAGCTTCAGGAAAGGTAAAAATACTTATGTCTCCAGAAGAAGGAGAGAATTTCAAAGAAGGGGATGTTCTTGTTACAGATATGACAGACCCAGACTGGGAACCAATTATGAAGAAGGCAGCAGCTATTGTAACAAATAGAGGGGGAAGAACATGTCATGCTGCCATTGTTGCAAGAGAACTTGGAGTTCCTGCTGTTGTTGGAACTCATAATGCAACAGAGATATTAAAAAATGGTCAGCTTGTAACAGTGTCTTGTGCTGAAGGGGACACAGGATACGTTTATGACGGAAAAATTGAGTATGAAGAGGAGGAATTTGACCTTACAAAATTACCTAAAACAAAAACCCCTATCATGATGAATATTGCCACTCCAGAAAATGCTTTTGCTTACTCATTTTTCCCTAATGCAGGGGTGGGTCTTGCCAGAGAGGAATTCATTATAAACAACTATATTGGAATTCATCCTAACGCATTACTTAAATTTGAAGAAATAAAAGAAAAAGACCCTCATCTTGCGAGGGAAATAGAGGTTAGGACATTTGGATATGACAACTGTGTTCAATTTTATGTAGATAAACTCTCTTATGGTATAGCAAAAATAGCAGCTGCATTTTATCCAAAACCAGTTATAGTTAGATTTTCCGATTTTAAATCAAATGAATATGCTAATCTGCTGGGAGGTCATTATTTTGAACCTAAAGAAGAAAATCCAATGCTTGGATGGAGAGGTGCATCCAGGTATTACTCTCCCCAGTTCAAAGAAGCTTTTGGCCTTGAATGTAAAGCAATTAAAAAAGTTAGAGAGGAAATGGGCTTGGATAATGTAATAACGATGATACCTTTCTGTAGAACAGTTGAAGAAGGAAAGAAGGTAGAAGAGGTAATGGAAGAATATGGTCTTAAAAGAGGAGAAAATGGTTTGCAGGTCTATGTTATGACAGAGATACCTTCTAATGTAATTCTTCTGGAAAAATTTGCCCAGTATTTTGATGGATTTTCTATAGGCTCAAATGACTTAACCCAGTTAACCCTTGGATTAGATAGGGATTCAAATCTTGTTGCCCATCTGTATGATGAAAGAAATGAGGCAGTTAAAGAGATGGTGGCTCTGGCAATTCATAAGGCCAAAAAGGTAGGAAAAAAAATCGGAATATGTGGGCAGGCACCATCAGACCATCCAGATTTTGCACAGTTTTTGGTGGAGCAAGGAATAGATACTATATCAATAAATCCAGATGCAATAATTACCACCACAAAAGCAATTTATGAAATTGAGAGGAAACTGAACTTACATCAAAATGATAAAAATCCTTCATAAAAGGAGGGGTTTAGATGTGTGAAAAAGATATTTTGTTTTGCATATTCTACTATTTTGGGTATGTATCAATAGGAGGAGCTTTATTGGCAGGAGTTTTCATATTTATGGACTGGATGAAAAGAAAAAAACAAGAATAGAAGGAGGGATAAAAATTGGCTACCATAGATGAGTATAAAGATAAGTCTGTGGATGAAGTTCTAAAAGAATTACAAACAGATTTAAATAAAGGTTTAACTGAAGAAGAAGTCAAAGAAAGATTAAAAAAATATGGATTAAACGAAATACCAGAAAAAGAAGAACCTCTCTGGCACAGAATATTCAGACGGTTTTGGGGTCCTATTCCATGGATGATAGAGATTGCAGCTATTTTATCAGCAGCTGTTCAGAAATGGGAAGATTTCACAATTATCCTAATTCTACTATTTGTAAATGCAGGAGTTGATTTCTGGCAGGAGCATAAAGCACTTTCAGCTCTAAAGGTTCTAAAGGAAAAGCTTGCAAAAAAAAGTATAGTCCTGAGAAATGGAGTATGGAAGGAAATTGATGCCCGATATATAGTCCCAGGAGATATTATAAAGCTTAAGATTGGAGATATTATCCCTGCCGATGTAAAGCTGATACAGGGAGATTTCATCCTTGTAGACCAGTCTGCTCTCACAGGTGAGTCTCTTCCAGTTACAAAAAAAGTGGGTGATGTGGCCTATGCGAATTCTGTGGTTAAACAGGGTGAAATAGTTGCCGTCGTAGTTGCTACCGGTCTGAATACATATTTTGGAAAAACTGTAAAGCTGGTTGCAAAGGCAGAGAAAGAAAGGCGTTCACATTTTCAAGAAATGGTCATTAAGGTTGGTAATTTCTTGATAATTTTAACCCTTATTATTGTAGCGATAATGATATTAGTAGAGTTAAATAGAGGAGCTAATTGGGAAGAACTTCTTAGATTTTCCCTTGTTCTAACAGTTGCATCAATTCCTGTTGCTTTACCTGCTGTTTTAACAGTTACAATGGCTATAGGTGCTTTATATCTTGCGAAACGGCAGGTTATCGTAAGTAGACTTGCTTCTATTGAGGAACTTGCAGGTGTAGATATCCTCTGCTCAGATAAGACAGGAACTTTAACAAAAAATCAGATGACAATATCCGTTCCCTTTACTGTGGATGGATATAAATCGGAAGACCTTATGTTTTACGCTGCTTTAGCCTCTAAAGAAGAAAACAAAGACCCTATAGAAATTCCAATATTTGATTGGTTAAAAGAACATGGACTTTATGAAAAAATAAAGGTCTGTAAACAGAAAAAATTTATTCCTTTTGACCCTGTGAGAAAGAGAACTGAAGCATGGGTAGAATGTGAAGGAAAAGAAATTGTAGTTACGAAAGGAGCACCACAGGTAATTATAGAACTGTGTGACCCTTCAGAATTTGATAAAAATGTAGCTTATCAAAGGGTAGAAGAATTTGCAGAAAATGGATTTAGAACACTTGGGGTTGCGTATAAAAATCCAGATGAAGAAAAATTTCACTTTATTGGTTTAATCCCTCTATTTGACCCTCCCCGTGAAGATTCTAAACCTGCTATACAGGAGGCTAAAAAATATGGTGTAGAAGTAAAAATGGTAACTGGCGATAACATAGCCGTTGCCAGATATATAGCAAAATTACTGGGTATTGGAGAAAAAATCTATAGTGCCCGAGAGTTGAGAGGAGAAACCTATGAGGAGTATGTTATTCTGGCTCAGATAATATCAAAAGCACTACTTCAGGTAGAAAAGGGTTTATCTCCTGAAGAAGCAGAGAAAAAGGCAAGGGAAATATCCGAACTGGTTAAAAAAGAGCTTGAAAACACTAAACTTTCCAGTGGAATAGTAAAAAAACACGAGTCAGAAATTATAAAAATAATAGAGAAAGCAAATGGTTTTGCAGAAGTTTTTCCGGAGGACAAATACTTTATTGTTGATAAACTCCAGAAGGCTGACCACATAGTCGGAATGACAGGGGACGGAGTTAATGATGCTCCTGCCTTAAGGAAGGCTGATTGTGGTATCGCGGTTTCAAATGCAACTGATGCTGCAAGAGCCGCTGCAGCTCTCGTTCTTTTGGCTCCTGGTCTCATGGTTATTGTAAAGGCTATAGAAATTGCCCGGGAGATATTTGGCAGGATGGAAGCTTATACTATATACAGGATTGCAGAAACAATCAGGGTCATATTTTTTATGGCACTTTCTATAATGATATTTCAATTTTATCCTATAACTGCCCTGATGATAATTATCTTGGCTTTACTAAATGATATACCAATTTTGAGCATAGCTTATGATAATGCCAAAATCTCACCTAAACCTGTTCGCTGGGATATGTATGAGATAAATATAATGGCTTTCTGGCTTGGTGTTGCTGGAGTTATGTCTTCTTTTACTCTTTATGTACTTCTTGAAGAATACTGGAAATTACCTCAGGACTTAATACAATCAATTATTTTTACCAAACTAATTGTGGCAGGGCATGGAACAATCTACAATACACGGGTAAAAGATTGGTTTTGGAAAAAGCCATGGCCTTCATTGGTTCTTTTCATTGCTACCTTTGGAACTGCTTTATTAGGAACAGTTATAGCTGTATATGGAGGATGGGGATTATTTACTCCTGTTGGTTGGGGCTGGGCAATATTTATCTGGGGATATGCAACAGCATGGTTTTTATTTAATGACGTTGTTAAAATGGCTATTTTAAAAATGTATTGGGAAAAGAAATTCTTTTTTGCACCTGGACATTTCACATGGCTGAAAAAGGAAATGGGGGAAAAGGTAAGGTCTAATGAAGAGGGGTAGTATAAAGAATATTGGCCCCGGTATTATTACCGGTGGGGCAGGTGATGACCCTGCCGGTATCTTAACATATACCATTGTTGGAGCTACAACAGGGTTTTCTCAATTGTGGTTGATGTTTCTGTCAACTCCCATGATGATTGCTGTTCAGGATACAGCTGCAAAACTGGCTCTAATAACAGGAAAAAGTCTTCCTGAAATCCTTAGCAGATACTACTCTAAAAAACTCACTTATTTTATAGTCTTAAGCCTTGCTGTGGCGAATATATTGACTATAGGAGCAGATTTAGAAGCAATTGCAACCATTTTTGAAATAATCACAGAAATAAAGTCTATTTATTTACTAATTCCAATAACTGTTCTAATTGCCTATCTGGTTATCTTCAAAGCTTATAAAACAGTTAAAAAGGTTTTAATATTTCTCACAATTTTCCTTGCTGTTTATATTATTTCTGCCATTTTAGCCAAACCAGATTTAAAACAGCTTCTGGTAAATACCTTTATCCCAGATATAAAACCTGATTTAGCTTTTATACTTGCTGCATTAGGGCTTTTAGGGACAACTATTTCCCCTTATATGATTTTCTGGCAGGCTTCTGAAGAAAAGGAAGAGCAGGCAACCGTATCACAGGCAAAGATTATGGAAGCAGACACAGCCATCGGAATGATTTATTCAAATATAATCGCCTATGCAATCATAGTATCTTCTGCAGTTATGCTTTTTGGGCATAAAGAAATTCATACTATAGCCGATGCTGCTCTTGCACTAAAACCTGTAAGTGGAGAATATGCATTTTTATTATTCAGTATAGGTGTAATAGTATCAGGTTTTCTGGCAATTCCTGTTCTGGCTGGCTCCACAGCCTATGCAGTAGCAGATACTTTCGGCTGGCGGGAGGGAATGGATAATAAGGTTAGTGATGCAAAGGGATTTTATTTTGTATTTTTAGGCTCTCTATTTGTTGGAGATTTAATAAATCTGTTTGGCGTGCCTACTGTAGATGCTCTATATTACAGCCAGATATTTGATGGAATGTTGTTACCTATACTCAGTGGTTTACTGTTTGTTTTAGGAAATAATAAAAAAATATTAGGTAATTACACAAACAGAAAATTTAATAATATATTTTTGATAATTACCTTTGTAGTTTCGTCTATAGCCACTATATATATGTTTTACAGTCTAATAAAGGGGTAGACAAATGAAAAAAATTGGTTTCTGGGAAGCTTATTCTATTGGTGTTGGTGGTATGATAGGTGGTGGAATTTTTGCAGTTCTGGGTTTGACTATTTTACTTGCAAAAGGAGCTGCACCGGTTGCTTTCATATTTGCCGGGATAATAGCACTTTTGACGTCTTATTCTTACGCAAAACTATCAGTTAGATATCCATCTGAAGGTGGAACTGTTGAATATTTAGTGAGAGCATTTGGAAATAATCTTTTTACAGCCTATTTAAATACCCTTTTACTTGCCAGTTATGTAATTATGCTTTCTCTTTATTCTTATGCATTTGGAAGCTATGCTTCTGCGCTATTCCTGGGGTATGAGATGGAACTTGCTAAAAAGTTTTTTATTGTCTTGGTCATAGTTTTTTTTACTATTTTGAATGCTTTTGGTGCTTATATTAGTGGAAAAGCAGAAGATATTATGGTTTTTATTAAGGTGGGTATTCTTTTATTTTTTTCAGCTCTTGGATTTTTAACAGGTGATTTTTCAAAACTATCCCCAGAACACTGGGAAAGTATCCTAAAAATAATGACAGGGGGATTAATAATATTTCTTGCTTATGAAGGTTTTGAACTTATTGCCAACACTGCTCAGGATGTAGAAGACCCAGAAAATACACTCCCCAAATCTTTCTATGCTGCAGTAACAACAGTCATTTTTATTTATGTTCTGGTTGCTACAGTTGCTGTTGCTAATTTGTCTTATGCAGATGTAAAGAAATATCAGGACTATGCCCTTGCAATAGCTGCAAAACCATTTCTGGGACAGGCAGGTTTTGTTCTTATTGGAATTGCTGCACTTTTATCAACTGCGTCTGCTATAAATGCCACTCTTTATGGTAGTGCAAGAGTTAGTTATTTAATAGCGAAATTTGGAGCTTTGCCTAAAGACTTAACCCGTTATTTATGGAAACATGCTACTGAAGGACTGGTTATTTTAGCTATTTTAACTATTATATTCGCAACAACTTTTAACTTAGAAAATATATCTGTTGCCGGTAGTTTAGGTTTCCTTATAATTTTTGCAGGAGTTAATCTGGCCAATGTGAAACTTGCCTATTACACAAACTCCAACCGGTTAATTTCTTTTATAGCTTTTGTTTTATGTATAATCTCAATTTTTGTTTTAATTGGATACAATTTAAAAACAAACCCTTCGGCTTTAAGTTCTTCTATAGTGGTGCTTGTTTTAACTCTTTTATTTGAAATTACCTACAGATTTTTTACAAAAGTTAGAATAAAAGAATATGTAGATTGGAGGCTTAAAGAAAGAGAGGAGTTTATCCAGAATTATGAAAACTTCCTTGATGAAGTGATAAATAAGGTTAAAAAAGAGTTTAAAAATACTGAAATATACATAACCGGTAATATTTTAAAGGGTAAAGAGAAAGCATCTCATATAAATCTTTTATTTGTTATGGATAATAATGTCAAAGAACCAAAAGCAAAAAAGCATGAAATAATTAAAAAACTTGGTATAAAAAGCTCTCATCCTGTTACAATAAAGGTGTTATCACCAAAAGAGAAGGAAAAATTAAAACAAAACTTAAAAAAAATAGGTTGATTTAGTTTAATGGCAAAAATTCAGAAAACAGTTTTAAATAGAGTTGAAGGTGAAATAGAACTTAAACTTTTATGGGAAAATGGAAGGATAAAAGATGCCTTTATTATTGCACCGAATTTTAGAGGATTTGAGTTTATATTAGAAGGGAAACCACCACTTGATGCTTTAGTAATAAATCCCCGAATATGCGGTATATGTGGACATGCCCATCTGATAGCTACGGTAAAAGCCCTTGAAAATCTCTATGAAAATGCAGGAGAAAATATAGAAATTCCAGAAAAAGCAAAACTGATTAGAGATTTGACACTATCCTCAGAAATTATCCAAAATCATCTAAGATGGTTTTATTTATCTGTCTTGCCTGATTTTCTAAAATTGGATAAAAATCCAAAATTAAGAAAATATCAGCCAATTAAAGGTTCTCAGTGGAGAAAAGGACTGGATTACAGTTCAAAGATTGTAAAAGTTGTAGCAATATTTGGAGGTCAATGGCCTCATACTTCTTATGCTATTCCCGGAGGTGTAACATCAGACCCAACAACATTTGAAGTAGCTGAAGCAATAGCAATAGTAAGTTCAGTATTAGATTTTTATGAAAAAAATATTCTTGGGATGCCTGCTGATAAATATTTGTCAGTAAAAAATCTTGATGAATACTTAGAAAATGCTAAAAGCTCAGACCTAAAAGCTTTTTTAAATCTCTGTCTTAAACATAATCTTCACAAGGTTGGTAAGGCATACCACAGATTTTTAACGGTATGTGATATCAGCCCCTCTATTTCAAAAGGGGCAACTAAGAGAAAAAGAAAAGATTTTGATATAAACAAAGTAAAGGAAGTTGATGCTTATTCATTTTTGACAGAAAAAGGTTTTTCTTTTGATAAAAATAGATACTCCTGGGCTAAAGCTGTTAGATACGATGGTCTTCCCTATGAAACCAGTCCACTGGCACGTAGAATTAATAACAGGGATGAACTATTTTTAAATCTGGTAAATGACTTTAAAGATAGCTACATGGTAAGAACATGGGCAAGAATAGATGAAGTATTAAAACTGCTCCTTTCTATGAAAAAATGGCTATCCCAGATAGATATCAAAGAAACATCCTATATAAAGCCTAAAAAAGATGTAAAAGAGTTAGAAGGAAAAGCCTTTGGTTTCTGTGAGGCAGCAAGGGGTTCTTTAATCCATGAAATACAGGTTAAAGAAGGAAAAATCAAGAAATATAACATTATTACTCCTTCCACATGGAATTTAGGTCCCAGATGTCCTGATTATCTTTCCCCTGCAGAAAAAGCAATAAAGGGATTAAAGTCTTCTCTTCTTGCTGAGATGGTTTTAAGAAGTTTTGATGTCTGTTCAGTCTGCACCACCCACTGAAGATTATTTTATGATTTTTTTCATATTTGCTATTGACACGGAAAAAAATTTCCTTCATCATTAAATTAATGAATGATTATTCATTAGGAGGGCTATCTTATGCAGTTCTTTGATAGGGAACATCTAAGGTCTATTTTTACTAAACCCACCAACTATATAAACACTAACCGTGGTAAAGAGTATTACGACAATCTCTACAAAAAAATGGAAAAAAGGCTCAACGAGCTTAAAGCTCAGCAACCTGTTAGAGAAGCAGAAATCAAGTTTCAAGAACTCCTTGAGACATGGGAACTTTCCAGAAGGGATTTCTTGAAATGGGTTTCGGCAACAACTGCTATGCTTATGCTTCCACCTCAGTTTGAGCCTCTTGTGGCACAGGCTGCTGAAGTAATGAATAGGGTTCCAATTATATGGATAAATATTCAGGATTGTGCAGGAAACACAGAAGCATTACTTAGAAGTGCATCACCAACTGTTGATGAGCTTATACTGGAGTATCTGTCTGTTGAGTATCAAGAAGTTATAATGGCTGCAGCTGGAGACCAGGCTGAAGAAAATCTCCACAAAGCAGTAAAAGATTTTGACGGCAAATATCTACTATTTGTTGAAGGCTCAATTCCAGTTGGGATGCCTGAAGCATTTACCATAGGAAGACACCCTAAAACAGGTGTTGAGCATGTAAAACATCTTGCTGAGCATGCAGCTGCTGTAATTGCTGTTGGAGCATGTGCATGTTTCGGAGGTGTTCCGGCAGCACATCCTAATCCAACAGGTGCTGTTGGTGTAATGGATATTGTAAAAGGAAAACCTATTGTGAATATTCCTGCTTGTCCTGCAAACCCTGCCAATATTACCGGTGTAATAATTCATTACATACTGACTGGCGAACTTCCGGAATTAGATAGTTTATTAAGACCTAAATTTGCTTTTGGATACAGAATTCACGATAACTGTGAAAGAAGGGCTCATTTTGATGCTGGTGAATTTGTTGAAGAATGGGGAGATGAAGGAGCTAAAAACAATTTCTGCCTGTATAAAATGGGTTGTAAAGGACCATTTACCTTTAACAACTGCTCAATAGTCAGATACAACGAAGGAACCAACTGGCCTATAGGTGTAGGTAGAGGATGTATCGGTTGTTCTGAACCAGATTTTTGGGACAAGTATGCAACAGAAAGACCACTGGCAGACAGTGATATACAACCACCCGGTTTACACGGTGTTGAAGCTGCTGTTGATGAAGTGGGTCTTGGTTTACTTACAGCTACAGTAATAGGAATTGGTGTTCATGCTGTAGCAAGTGCCATTGCAGGCAAAAAAGACGAAACAAATGAAGAACAATAGGAGGTTTAAGATATGGGAAAACATGTGGTAGTTGACCCAATCACAAGAATAGAAGGGCATTTAAGAATAGAAGCCATCTTAGATGACAACAATACAATAGTTGATGCATACAGCTCTTCTACAATGTGGCGTGGAATAGAAGTAATCATGAAAGGAAGAGACCCAAGGGATGTGCCTCTCCTTGCTATGAGAATATGTGGGGTGTGCACAGGAACCCACTACTATACATCAACACAAACGGTAGAGCATGCTCTTGGAGTAGTTCCTCCAAAAAATGCAAGACTTGTTAGAAATCTTATCCAGGGTTCTCTTTATATACATGACCACGTTGTTCATTTTTACCATCTCCACGCTTTAGATTGGGTTGATGTGGTATCTGCCCTGAAAGCCGACCCTGCAAAAGCAGCTGAAGAAGCAAGAAAATGGGCATCTATGCTAAAAGACCCTATCACCGGCAAAACCATACGACCATGGAAAGATGGGGCAGGAGAGTTTGCTGCAGTCCAGGATAGATTGACAAAATTTGTAAAAGCCGGAAGATTGGGACCTTTTGCTAATGCTTACTGGGGAAACAAATCCTACAAACTTACTCCAGAGCAAAACCTTGTAGCTGTAGCCCATTATCTTGATGCACTCCAGATACAAAGGGAAATGGCAAAACTTATGGCTATTTTCGGTGGTAAAAACCCTCACCCACAATCCCTGGTCGTAGGTGGTGTTACCTGTGTTCAGGACATTCAAAACCCAGCAAGGTTAGGACAATTTGAAGACCTATTAAACTTATCCAGAGAGTTTATATACAGAGCATATCTGCCTGATATTCTAATGGCTGGAACTGTTTACGCAGAAGAAGCCTTGGCTGGAATAGGAAGGGGATTAGGAAACTATATGGCCTACGGTGATTTCAGGATGGATGATAATCCATGGTATCAAGGGAAAACATTATTCCCACAGGGTCTTGTTCTAAACATGGATTTAACTAAAGTTTATGATATTGACCAGTCAAAAATAACAGAAGACGTAACCCATAGCTGGTATGAATATAAAGGAACAGACAAACCCTTACACCCGTTTGAAGGACAGACAAATCCAAAATATACAGGCTTCAAACCAGATGGAACATTAGACCCTAAAGGGAAATACTCATGGATAAAATCTCCTATATATGACGACCACAGGGTTGAAGTAGGACCATTAGCCAGAATGATAGTAGGATATGCCAGAGGAGATGAAAGAATAAAACATTATGTTGACTGGCTATTAAAATCAGGAAATCTCCCTGCAAAAGCATTGTTCTCAACTGTTGGAAGAACAGCAGCAAGGGCAATAGAAACAGCCTTAATGGTTGATGTTATGAAAGAATGGTTAACAGAACTTGCCAAAAATGTAGCTGCTGGAGATTTAAGCACATGGACAGAGTATGATTTTGAAAAATTGACAAAAGGAAAAGAATTAAAAGGATACGGATTAACAGAAGCACCAAGGGGAGCTCTTGGACACTGGATTAGAATAAAAGATGGAAAAGTAGAAAACTATCAAGCTGTTGTTCCATCAACATGGAACGGTGCTCCAAGGGATTATAAGAACAGAATGGGAGCTTATGAAGCATCTTTAATTGGAACTACCCTTTCAAACCCAGACCAACCTTTAGAAATACTAAAAACTATCCACTCCTTTGACCCATGTATTGCCTGTGCTGTTCATGTTATAGACACAAAAGGAAAAGAACTTGGCGTATACAAAGTTGAGCCTGTAGGTGGAGCTTGCTTTATTTAAACAAGGAGGGCTGCTATGTATCAAAAAGTAAAAAGAATGACAAAAACAATGAGAATTTTTCACTGGATAAATGCCTTTTCTATTCTGGCAGCTGTTATAACAGGGTTTTATATAGGGCATCCCTATTATCAAACATTAATATCTGAACCTGCAGCTTATAAATATGTAATGGCTTATAATAGACTTATACACTTTTTTGCTGCTCTTCTTCTTGATGTTATTTCTATTGCCATTTTCTATCTTTATTTTGCAAGCAGGTTTGAAAAACCAATTAAAAAATTAATCCCCAATGGGCAGAATATAAAAGAGTTCTGGGAAGTGTTCTTAAATCTTATTACACTGAATAGAAGAAAGAATTTTGATAGTTCCCATTTAGATAGTTTTAATGCTGTTTACTTTACTATTCTTCATCTTCTTCTTGTATGGATGCTCTTAACAGGTTTTTATATGTATGTTCAGGCATTTGCAAGTGGCTTATCCTCTATCGGTTCTTGGTGGCCAGCGTTGCTTCATCTTGCCACAGACTGGGTAGGATGGCTACTTGGAGGGCATGCAG
Source organism: Persephonella sp. (assembly GCA_027084095.1). Classification (GTDB taxonomy): domain Bacteria; phylum Aquificota; class Aquificia; order Aquificales; family Hydrogenothermaceae; genus Persephonella_A. The sequence goes on along the minus strand of JALWLQ010000088.1, from coordinate 2,032 downwards.
GAGTTAGATGGTGGCATCACTTTACAATGTGGATAATACTTGCATGGGTAGCTTTCCATATCTACTATCAGGTCTGGAGAACAATCTTCTGGAAAGAAGGAGATATAGCTATTGTATTCGGCGGGTATAAATTCAAAAAGGCTAAATAACAGGGGAAACTCCTTCCCCTATTTTTTTAAGAGGTGAAGAAGATGATAGATGAAGAAAAATTAACAAAAGAAATATAAAATGAAGAGTGGAAGCCTGTTGAAGACTTAGAAGAAGAAAAAAACAAGCTTTTAAAAACAGTTAAACAGAAAGAAAAGAAAAAAGTTATTTCAATAAGAATATCTGAAGGTGATTTGAGAAAATTAAAAAAGAAAAGTTTAGAAACAGGCATTCCGTATCAGACCTTGATTTCTTCATTAATACATCAGTTTGCAGAAGGGAAAATAAAAATAGAGATTTAAAAATGGAAATATCTACTTTAAAAGTTCTGTCAGATGTATATCCCTCTCACCATAAGGGTCTTCTTCAGGGGATATACACATTTTACAAACTGTTCCAGCCTTTGTTTTCTCTATCAAGGTTTCAAGCTCTTTTATACCTTCTTCATCTATCACCTGAAGTATCTCAGAAAGGGTTATCCTTTTACAAATACAAACCTCAATCTCTTCCATTGTTTTTTTCTCCTAAAATTATATTTATAATTGATTAAAATTTAGTTCAATCTACCTTAGAAAGGTTTAAAAATGCAAACATTTCAAAAAAATTTATTGACAATAAAAGAAGCATCTGAATGGGCAACAGAGTTTTTAAAAAGAAACATAACAGAAAGTAATATTTCCTATTTAATAAATTATGGCAAAGTTAATAAATATGTAGATAATGGTAAGGTTTTAGTATCTATAGATGAGCTAAAGAACTATTATGAAGAAAACATTCTAAAGAAAGAAACTAAAATCAAAGAAAAATTAGGAAAAGATATAAACTGGGAATTATCTTTTGACTGGATACCGGAAAGAGAAAGAACAAAACATGTTCATAGACTACACCCTTATAAAGGAAAATTCATTCCCCAATTAGTTGAGTATTTCCTAAAGAGGTACTTTAAAGAAGGGGATATAGTATTAGACCCATTTGTTGGTAGTGGAACAACTTTAATTCAAGCAAATGAAATGAATATTCACAGTATAGGAATAGATATATCTGAATTTAACACAATAATAACAGAGGTAAAATTTGCAAATGTAAACTTAGGAGAACTTCAAAGAAAAATAAATGAAATTTTAAAAAATTTGAAAATATATGAAGAAGATAATCAGATTTTAGAATTTGAAAAAGAACTAAAACAACAGTTAGAGAAATTTAATAAGATAAACTTTCCATCTCCAGAATTTAAAAGAAGATTTAGAGAAGGTTTAGTATCAAATGATTATTTAATAGAAAAACAAAATGAGTTTTTAGAAATCTATCAAGAATTAATTCAAAAATATAGCATTTCTTTAAATCAAGGAAATGGAAATTCTTTCTTAGATAAATGGTATATTCCAAGTGTTAGAGAAGAGGCACAAAAAATCTTAGACATTATTCAAAATGTAAAAGACGAAAATATAAAAAAGACTTTAATGGTAATCTTGAGTAGAACTATTCGTTCTGTTAGAGCAACCACACACATGGATTTGGACAGATTAAAAGAGCCTCAATACACTCCTTATTACTGCTATAAACATTTCAAGATTTGCAAACCTGTTTTTTCTCTTATTCCTATGTTTAAAAAGTATGCAAAAGACACAGTAAAAAGATTGGCTGAATATAAGAGTTTGAAAACCAATACTTACCAGGAGGTTTTAACAGGAGATAGTAGAACAATAGATATTTTTGAAGAGGTTAAGAAAAAGAATAAAGATTTTTATCAACTTTTAAAAAATAAGAGGATAACTGGAATTTTTACATCTCCACCGTATGTTGGACAGATTGATTATCACGAACAACATGCTTATGCTTATGAGCTTTTTGGGATAGAAAGGAGAGATGAGCTTGAGATAGGACC
>JALWLQ010000087.1 GCA_027084095.1 Persephonella sp. | reverse complement strand
CTGGCTGTAACACTTCTGTTGCCACTTCTACAGTAAACTAAAACCTTTTTGCCTTTAAACCCTTTTCCACCAAGAAATATATACTGGAAAAGTTGAACGGGAATTAGATTGGCACCTTTTATATGACCATCTTTAAAATACTCATCTGGTGTTCTAACATCTAACACAACAACATCCTTTTCCTTCATAAGTTTTGCAAATTCTTCAGCTGAAACATCAGTATAAGCAAAAGCTTTTGCAAAAATTAAAATCCCCAAAACTATTGCAATTTTTTTCATCTCTCACCTTCCTGCTTTTTTTAGAAAATATAACATATATCGCAATTTTATTCTCTGGAATGTCGTCTATAAAAAACTATAGAAACCAGTAAAAACAAAGAAGTGGTTCCTATAAAAATAAGATAAAGGTAATCAATGTATATTAGTTCATCAATGCTGATAAGCAAACTGAATATAAAATATATGGATATAATAGCTATAATCATGTTAACGAGGATATCTACTTTTGCATCTATATTCCTGTTAAAGATTAAAAATGAGGACAGCAAAGCAATAATAAATAATATTAAAGAAGGAAGAACATACTTTATTAGAATATCTGCTCCTCCTTTTCTCTCAAGAACGAAAGCAAAGGAAACGGTTGGAATAACGCTTACTGAATTAAAATCTCTTTCTGAATTAAATATACGGGATAGGTATTCAACATTTGCATAATTAAGGGAAAAAGAAGGGGCGGCTTCAATTATACTCCATACGCTATTTATAGATACCTTATCAATATCTGTTTTGAAAAATGGTTGAATATAAAAAGGTTTCTCAAAAAAATTTGCAGGTGAAATTTTAATTTCTAATATATGGGTATCAAAGGGAAAGTTATATAATTCTCCTTTACTATTTATTTTAAAGTGTCCATCAAATTTATAAATTTTAATCTTGCCATCATCTTTAATAAGGGAGATATTTATTTTACCTTTTTCCTGGTTTATGTAATCTATCTTGAAGTCTTCTTCAGGAAAGATATCAATAACAGAAATTATACTTATATATCCTTCTACATAGGCTGAAGAAGCAGAAATATCTTCTATGTATATCTTTTTTATATCCATTGATAGATAAACAACCGGAATTTCCCCTGATATAAATTGATAATCGGAAAGTCTTACCACTTTTTTGTCTAACCTTGCCACAAACCGTGGATAAATACCAGTATTAAGCATCTGATTTATATATCCATTTTTTGAGAACGGGGAAATTTTTTTAAAACCAAACACAAAAATATTGTAATAAGGGTTTTCTATATTGGTTCTTTTTAGATTTTTAAATATATTTTTGCGAATATCTGCAATGGACTTTTCTTCAACATTTACATCTCTTAAAGAAACCAATGTTTGTTCGTATCCAAGGTCAAAATTATAAGAATAGACATTCAGACACTCATTGTAAGAAAGTCTTTTTTGCTTCTTTTTACAAAATAAAAGGGTATTTCTTTTAATCTCTCTATCCGGTATATCCAGAAATGCTGATGGTATAGTATTCATAACAGAATATATTTTATTTTCAGCATTTATTGAGCTGGAAAAACTTCGTATAAAAATGATGCTGTAGTGGTTGCTTTTATACTTTGAAGTTAATTTTTTAAAAAGCTCCAGTTGTGTCTGGGTTGAGCTTTCTCCTATTACAAAAATAATTTTCTTGTTTTCTATCTGGGGGTAAAGGTTTGATATATTTTCCCAGTTTATAGATTTTACTTTGCTTTCAGGTATTCCTTTTTGTATAAAATTCCAGACTTCTCTGGTATATGTATCTGGGTTTTCATAAAGGAAAACGGTAATATCTGGATTTTCTGAATTTATTAATTTCAGAAGAATTAATGCTCGGGAATAACTTGTTTCGTATATAGAAAACAAAGGAAAAGGAGAGTTTTCTATAAGACCTACAGAGCCTATTGTGGTTATAACAGGAATATTGTCTGGAATATATTTGTAGTAAAGCTTATGTGAACTTGAACTGTTATTGGCTACGATTAAGACGATTTTATCTTTATTCTTTTCAAGGAAATTTTTTAAAGGTCTTATATTTTTTTTATCTTCTTTATATATAGGAATATGTTTAAATCTAAAATCAGGGAACTTTTGGTTCAGGAAACTTTCTAAATCTTTATAGGCTTTTCTTGTTATCTGAAAATCTTTATCTTTAGAACTTGATAAATCTTCCACAAGTAAAATTATGGGTTTATTACTTTTTTTGAAGAATAAGATAGACCCTGCTAAAAATATTCCTCCTAAAAAAATAGCAATCAATCCAAAAAGTTTAAATCTATTTTTTTTCATATAGATTAACTTTTTTCTTTGCTTCTTTTAGGGATACACATTTATAACATTCACCACACATTTTACCATTTACAGGGTTTGCACAGGAAAATATCAGGTCTATAGGTGCTCCTGAGGAATATTTTTTTAGTATTTCATCCTTAGAAAGATAAAAAAATGGAAGCTCTATTTTAAATTTATTTTCCAATAACCCTTTATTTATAACTTCTTCTAAAAGTTTAAAGTATTCTTCAGATAAATCTGGATATCCTGGGATATAAACAGCACCCAGGGAAAGAGTGTAAATATTGTGATACACCAAAACATTAGTTGCTATAGTTATCAGATTTAGATTTCTCAAAGGGATAATATTGTCTTTAATTGATTTAACTTTTCCCAAACTTCTGACAGGAACAACATTTCTGGCATCAACTACCTGAAACTTTATACTTCTATCAGTGTGATACTTTTTGTAATACTCAATGATTTTTGAGGCGTGATTTAATTCTGCTTCTTCCCACTCAAATCCAAATCTTATATATATAGCAAAAATATCATTGTTTTCCTGGAGCAATTTGTTCATCAAAAGTGTGCTTTCAGTTCCTCCACTAAATAACATTCCTTTCATTGCTGTACACCTGTTAATCAATATTAAAAATCTTATGTATCTGGGGAATTACTCTGACTTCTATATTTCTTTTGACAAGAGATTTTTGTATATTTAGTGCTTTTATAAAATATTCTTGCTTGTTTCCTTCTGGTTGTAGAGTGATAGGAAAATCTTTAAATGCAGCCACAATATTTTCAGTCAGATTATTGTCAACCACAAGCTTTATTTCAGAAACAAAAGGTTTTAAATTTTCATGAACCATATAATTACTTGCTGGCTTCGGTGAGCAAACTATATAAAGAACATTTTTGTAAGAAGGAAAGAGACTTCCTATAATATTTCTGTAAATAGTTCCGTTTGTTTCAATTATTACGTAATATCCTTCTTTAAGTAAAGTTTCCAGTAAAATATCAAATTTTTCATTAAAAAGAGGTTCTCCCCCTGTTATACATACTTTTTTATTGGAAAAATCTTTTATTGCAGTTAGTATTTCTTCAATAGACATCAGTTTATAGTTCTCTGTATCATAGGAATAAGGGGTATCACACCAGGAACATCTGAGATTGCATCCTTCCAGCCTGATAAAAGAAACTGGATATCCTATTAGCCTGCCTTCACCTTCTATGGAAGAAAATATCTCTACTACTCTTATTTTTTGCATTTAACCCTTTAGGATAAAATCTTAATCATCTTCTCATCATTGAGTTCCATTGCTAAATCTAAGGGTGTTTTTCCAAATTTATTTTTTATTTCCTTATTGGCACCATGGGATATAAGCTCATAGGCTATATCTGCGGAGCTTGCTATAACTGATAGATGGAGAGGTGTATTTCCTTCATTACTCTGGACGTTTGGGTCTGCTTCTTTTTCAAGAAGCAGTTTAACTATATCAAGATATCCTCTATCAACAGCAATATGCAGAGGTGTTTCTCCAAAAGCTCCTTTTATATTAGGGTCTGCTCCGTTATCTAAGAAATATTTGACTAATTCTATATCTCCTTCTTTAACAGCAACATGTAAAGGGCTTCCTTCATATTCATAAATCTGATTTAAATCTACCTTTATTAGTTCAACAAGTCTATAAACCTCGTCATAATCCCCTTCCATCACTGCATCAATCAGCTTTTTTAGTAGTCTTACCTTTTCCATAATGACCCTCCTTGAACTATTTTATGTTTATCTTTGTATACAAGATTATCATTTATTTCTTTTCCTCCAAGCTTTTCCCTCACACCTTTTAATGTAATATTCCTCTATATTTAAATCTATACCACTCTACCTGTTATGACAGTCTTTGTTTTGCCATTTTTATTTAACACCTGTGCAAGTGCGTATATTTCCACTTCTTCCTGAGTATCATTTTCAATAGCCCTTATAGAGCTGATTTTACCTTTTCTAACAACAACTGGTCTGTCAGTTGGTGTATATCCCTGTTCTTTAAAAGCATCCATAAGAACATCTGTCAGTTTATCCTCGTCTAACTGTTCTATATCTATGTCATTTAGAACTATCATAATCTGCTTAACATCTTCCATATCTTACTCCTGTATCAGTTTTTGAATA
>JALWLQ010000086.1 GCA_027084095.1 Persephonella sp. | reverse complement strand
TAAAAATTCAGGATGATATTGCATTTGTTGACATTGGACAAAAAACAGAAGTTGTTATAAACTCCTCAGAAGTTCAGGGATTACAGGAAGGAGACGAGATAGAAGCCGTATATTTAGGCAAAAGAAATAAAGAAGGTTATGCAGTAATATCAAGAAAACCTATTCTTTATCAGCAAGCATTACAAAATGTTGAAGATGCATTTAATTCAAACTCTAAAATAAAGGCAAAGCTTATTAAAAAAGCTACAAAGGGCTTTCTCGTAGACCTTGGAGGTGTAAGAGCTTATCTTCCATTTTCAGAAACAGGTTTAAAAAAAGGAGAAGAATTTCCACCTGCAGAATTTGATGTATATATCCTGAAATTTGAAAAAACAGGCAAAACTCCAAATATAGTTGTTTCCAGAAAACAGGTTATCCAGGAAGAGGAAGACAAAAAGAAAAAAGAAATATTTGATATTCTTCAGGAAGGGCAGATTGTCCGTGGAAAAGTGGTAAAAATTACAGATAAAGGAGCAGTTTTATCCCTTGAAAATGTAGTTTTTGGATTTCTACCTCAGGCTTTATACTCATGGGATAAAAACAAAAAGTTACAAAACGAGTTATCAGTTGGCAACGAAATAGAAGTTAAAGTAAAAAGCATAGACAGGGAAAACCAAAAAGTTGTTTTCTCAAAAAGAGACCTTGAACCAAACCCATGGACAGAGTTTGACAAAGAAGTCGGGGATATAGTTGAAGCAGTTGTTAAGGAGATAAATGATTACGGCATTGTTGTGAAAGTCGGTGATTTGGAAGGGTTTATTTATAAAATGGAAACTGACCATTTAAAACCCCTTGCTTACAAAGAAAAATTCAAGCCCGGGCAAAAAGTTCAGGCAAAGATTATTGAGTTAGATAGAAATAATAGAAGGCTCAAACTTAGCATAAAACAGGCACAGCCCCATCCAGTTGATAAATTCCTTGAAGAAAATCCAGAGGGTTCCGAAGTAGAAGGAAAAATCAAAGAGGTCAAAACAAAAATGGCAATTATAGACCTTGGAAATGAACTGGAAGGTGTCCTTCATCTGATAGATGCCACATGGAACCCAAAGGTTAAAAATATTTCTATGGTGCTAAAAGGTAAAAACATTAAAAAATTCAAAGTTCTTGGCAGAGAAGGAAACAGAATAAAACTTGGCCTAAAACAATTTAAAGAAAATCCTTGGGAAATATTCCTGAAAACCCATAAAGTTGGAGATATAGTAAAGGGAAAGGTTATCAAATTGATAGATAGAGGAGCCTTTGTTGAACTAACAGATGAAGTAGAAGGGTTTATTCCTGTAAATCAGATATCAAAAGAAAAAATAGAAATTCCAAGTGATAAATTATCCAAGGGACAGGAAGTTGAGGCTAAAATTATAAAAATAAAAGGCAAAGATATAATCCTGAGTATAAAAGCCCTTGAAAAAGACAAAGAAAAAAAGGAGTTAGAGGAAGTTTTAAGTAAGGTTAAACCTTCTGGAGAAGGACTTGGAACCCTTGGAGAATTGCTTAAAGATAAGCTTAAGGAGCTAAAAATTAAATGATTATAGATATACTGCTTTTTTCTATAGGCCTCATTATAATTCTGCTGTCAGCAGAACTTTTTACGAATGGTATAGAAGCCTTAGGAGATAGGCTTAATTTATCCCAGAATTTTACAGGTAGTGTTCTGGCTGCAGTTGGAACAGCTCTACCTGAAACTATTCTACCTATGATAGCTATATTCTTTTTTAGCCATAGTCAGGGACATGATATAGGAGTAGGAGCAATACTTGGAGCTCCATTCATGTTATCCACTCTGGCATTTCCCCTTGTTGGAATAACAGTTTTAATAGGACATTTCCTACTTAAAAGAAGAGAGCTTGAAATTAATATGGAAACCATAGGTTTCAGAAGGGATATTGTATTTTTCCTTTTTGCTTACTCGGTAGCCCTATTTATTGTGCCTTTTGAAGACCATACTCTTAGGATTTTTACAGCTTTATTCTTACTTGGAATTTATGTTTTATATGTCATGCTCACATTAAGGGGAGAAAGTCAAGAAATGGAAAAAGTGGAGCATATTTACTTTGCTCCTAAAAATCCGGAACCACCAGTATTTTTAATAGGTTTACAGGTTATTGTAGCCCTTATTATTATGATAATGGGAGCCCATCTCTTTATAAAAGGGCTGGAGCATCTTAGCGTTGCTATAGGAGTTCCTGCTCTTATATTTTCTTTACTGGTTGCACCTGTAGCAACTGAATTACCAGAAAAGGTTAACAGTGTTTTCTGGATATTAAGAAAGAAGGATACTCTGGCTATAGGAAATATAAGTGGAGCTATGGTTTTTCAAAGTACTATTCCTGTTTCAGTGGGAATAGTTTTCACACAATGGGATATTACCGGTCTTGCTCTTGTATCTGGTATTTTTGCAATTATTGCAGGATTTATTGCATTGATAATTTCTTATGTCGAAAAGAGATTAATTCCCTTTGGGCTAACACTTGGGGGAATATTTTATATTATTTATATCTATCTGGTAATAAAAGAAAATTTTTAAGGGTACGGGAGTATGGAAGGAAACAAAGATATACAGTCTTTATCAGAAAGGATAGAGCTTTTAAGAAAGGAAGTTAAGAAAGGAAATAAAGAAAAATTAAAAGAGCTAATACATGCAAGAAAGGAATTCCGAAAACTGACAAGAAACAGAATGGAAGAACTTTCTGCATGGGAAAGGGTTCAGCTGGCAAGGCATCCCAAAAGACCCCATACCAGTGATTATATTAATAATATTTTTACAGATTTTGTTGAACTCCACGGAGATAGAAGATTTGGAGATGACAAAGCTATAATTGCAGGATTTGCTTTTTTTGAGGGAATTCCTGTTGCTGTTATAGGCCATGAAAAAGGGAAAGATACAAAGGAAAAAATAGAAAGAAATTTTGGTATGCCACACCCAGAAGGCTATAGAAAAGCCATAAGAATTATGAAACTGGCAGAAAAATTCGGCCGTCCTGTTTTTACATTTATAGACACCCCAGGAGCATACCCGGGAATTGGAGCTGAAGAAAGGGGACAATCACAGGCAATTGCAGAAAGTATAATGACAATGGGCGGCTTAAGAGTTCCTATTATTGCTACAGTTATTGGCGAAGGGGGAAGTGGTGGAGCACTTGCCCTTGGTGTTGGAGATAGAATACTGATGCTTGAAAACTCAATATACTCTGTAATATCTCCAGAAGGATGTGCAGCAATTCTGTTTAAATCACAGGAAAAAGCCCCGGAAGCAGCAGAAAACCTAAAAATAACTGCAAAACACCTAAAAGAGCTTGGAATTATAGACTGTATAGTTCCTGAGCCACCGGGAGGAGCACATTTACAACCTAAGAAAGCGTATAGACTTTTAAAAAGAGCACTTAGAAAGGCTTTAAGAGAAATAATAGATATTCCTCCTGAACAGCTTGTAGAGGAAAGACAATCTAAATTCTACTCAATGGGCAGGTTTATAGAAAAATAAATGAAAATAGTAGTCTGGCAGACAGCTTTTTTGGGGGATTTAATTCTTTCTACCCCTCTTTTCCATTCAATAAAAAATATTTTTCCTGAAAGCACTCTCTATGTAATTACAAAGCCATTTGGAATACAGGTCTTAAAAAATAACCCTTATGTAGATGAGCTTATTATTTTTGATAAATCAAAAAACTCAACCTTTTCTTTAATCAAAAGATTAAGAAAAGAAAAATTTGATATTGCAATATCTCCCCACCGCTCTCACAGAGCTGCTTATTCCTTGTTTTTGGCAGGAATTCCGTTTAGGGTTGGCTTTGATAAAGCAGGATTTTCTTTTTTATACTCAAAAACAGTTCCCCATAGATTTGATGGAACCCATGAGATAGACAGAAATCTGTCTTTGCTTAAGGTTTTTCCTGAATATTCAGAGAATAACCTCCATAAAATCCCAGAACTGTTTTTAACTGAAGAAGAAGATAAAAGTTATCGAAAATATGGATTAAAAGATAAAGACTATATTCTCATAGCCCCTGGCTCAAAGTGGAATACAAAAAGATGGACAGAAAAGGGTTTCAGGGAAGTAATAAAAGCTCTTAGGGAAGATGAAAATGTTGTGCTTATTGGTGGAGAAGAAGATTTACCTTTTACACAGAAGATAATATCTCCTTTAAAAAATAAGCCTTTAAACCTTGTTGGTAAAACAGGTTTAAGGGAAAGTTTTTCTCTGATAAAACATGCAAAAGCTCTAATCTCCAACGATTCAGCCCCAGTTCATATGGCAGTTGCATTTAATACCCCTGTGGTTGATATATATGGTCCCACAGTAACGGATTTTGGATTTTATCCATACCGAAATGGTGTGGTTGTAGAGATTGAAGGTCTAAAATGTAGACCCTGTGGACTTCACGGCCACAACGAATGTCCAACCGGCACATTTGAATGTATGAAAAATATAACTCCTGATATGGTTTTAAATAGCCTGAAAAATCTCATGG
>JALWLQ010000085.1 GCA_027084095.1 Persephonella sp. | reverse complement strand
ATGTTTTAGGGCCAAATCCGGGCAAATCTATAAGCTCAATAAAATCCTCTGGAACCTGCTTTTTTAACTCTTCGTATTTCTGTATCTTACCTGTCTGGACATATTCTTCTATTTTTGAGGCGATAGATGGACCTATTCCTCTGATAGTGTATAGTTTACCTGTGGCTATGTAGTTTCTGACATCATCTGGAAGGTCTTCTATTATGTGGGCTGCCCTCTGATATGCCATAGCCCTGAATCTATCATCTAAAAACTCATAAATTGCGGCCATTTTTTTGAAAATATTTGCAAGGTCTTTGTTGATGTTATACATTTTTTCTCCCTGTTTATTTTTTAGATAAAATTAAGATAGCTCTAATAAAAATACGGTGCAAATGATGAAAAATATAGATAAAAAATTTATGAGAATAGCTCTACAAGAAGCAAAAAAGGGCAAAGGATATACCCATCCAAATCCTGCAGTGGGAGCCGTTATAGTTAAAGATGGAAAAATTATAGGAAAAGGCTATCATAAAAAGGCTGGAATGCCCCATGCAGAAAGGGAAGCTATAAAGGATGCCCTCTCAAAAGGCTTTGATATAACCGGTTCTACAATGTATGTAACCCTTGAGCCCTGCTGTCATTATGGGAGAACTCCACCCTGCACAGAGGCAATAATTGATAATCGTATAGAAAGGGTGGTAGTTGCCACTTTAGACCCTAATCCTCAGGTAGCAGGTAAAGGGATAGAAATTTTAAGAAAACAGGGTATTCAGGTAGAAACCGGCATTCTGGAAAAGGAAGCCAGAAAGCTTAATGAGGATTTTTTTGTTTATATAAGGGAAAAAAGACCTTTTGTTCATCTAAAAATAGCCCAGACTTTAGATGGAAAAATAGCGACAAAAACAGGTTCATCTAAATGGATTACAGGGGAAAAAGCCCGAAAGTTTGCCCACAGGTTAAGGAAAGAAGCTACAGCAGTTTTAGTTGGTGCTGGAACAGCCTTGTCAGATAATCCTCAACTAACTGTGCGAAACTATCCATCAAAAAAACAGCCTTTAAGGGTGCTTGTTGATAAGTATCTACAAACCCCTCCTGATTATAAAATATTTGACAGTAGTGCAAAAACTATCCTTTTCGTGGCAGAGGATATTCCTGAGAAACAATTAAAACCTTTTGAAAAAAGAGTAAATATACAGATAATTAAACTTCCTCTAAAAGAAGGTAGATTTGATATTAATGATATTTTGAAAAAGTTATATGAACTTGAAGTTATGCATCTGCTTGTAGAAGGAGGAAAATCAATAATCACAGAGTTTATAACTTCAGGAGTTTATGACAAAATTTCTCTGTTTGTTGCCCCTAAACTTATAGGAGAAGACGGTATATCTGCAGTTGGAAAATTAGGAGTAGAAGATATACAGGATGCCTTAAAATTAAGGGTAGAAGGAATAAAAAGGCTTCCACCGGATATCTATTTTGAGTTATATCCTGTTAAAACGGAGGATTTGGTTTAACATCTTTATAAATATCAACTTCTTTTTTCATATTTTCAAGAAACTGTTTTAAGGCATTAGCTTTTTTGACCCACTGGGAAGTGAGTTTTTGGGTTTTGGGAAACTGGTCTGAGATTTCATTATACTGGGAAATTCTGTAATCTATAAAATCAATGATAATATCAAGAAAATCCTTTAGTTTATCCATCTGCTTTGCATAGATAAACAGGTCTTTAAGCATCTCTTTTCTTTCTCTGATTGGGAGATTAACACCAAGTAGTGCCCCCATTTTTCTCAGGTCGTATCTTGATATATAGATACCGCTTTTAGAGGGAACTGTTAGGATTTTTAGAATTCTCTGGAATTCTGTTTCTTCCTCGGCTTGCTGGAGAAATTTCATATTTGTCATAAAAGGATTTTTCATAAGGTCTTTTTCATTCATATCCATAATAATCACCTGCCTGCTGGATTTTTACTAATTGTATCACAAAACAAAAAAGCCCCTACAAAGTAGGGGCTTGGGAGGGAGTTTATTGATTAAGCACCGGCAGGTGCTTCAGCTTCTTTAACTTCTACTTCTACTTCTGGGCCTTGCCAAAGACCGTGTTTTGTGCAGTAGCTCATAGCTTGGAGTTTGAGTTTGTTTTTAGTTGGAACAATGTAAAAGTCTACTTCTGCCTGTGAGCATTGGTTTCCTTGAACTCCTGGAACAAATGTAGCCTGTCCAAGAAATGTGTCTCCGTCCCAGAGTTGAACCCATGCAATATAGTGGTCAAAGTCATCTGGGTGGCAGTATTCTTCACCAACCTTTACTTTAACTTTGAGTTTTTGTCCTTTTACAGCTTCACCTTCTACATGAACAAATGGAGAGTGTCTGTCAATATAATCTCTCTTTGCCTCTTTCTCAACCTGAGAAATGTCTACATAATTGTTTATTTTTGGCATCTTTGATACCTCCTGTTTTTTATTTTGGGATATATATTAAGCTTTGAAAACAAAATCTAAAATGAGAATTGTCATATCTTATTCCCACTTATAAAGTGCAGATGCTATGTAATATCCTGCCCCAAAACCAACAATCATACCTCTGGTGCCTGATTTATTTTCTTTATTTGAAAAATAGTTATCTAATACCAGTAAACAGCTGGGAGCACTCATATTTCCGTATATGCTGAACATATCATAAGCGACAGAGAGTTGCTTTTCTGAAAGTCCAAGAACCTCTGGTTTTTTAAACTCTTCAAGAAGTGTAGGTCCTCCTTGATGTAGAGCCCATTCTTTAATATCTGATATAGATATGTTTCTTTCATTTAAAATAGGTTTTATAACTTTCTCAGAAACAATGGGAGGAATTTCTTTCTTTAAATTATTTTCCAGGACAAATACTCCTTTCTCCATTCTTATAGTGTTTCCAGGGACATGGGCAATTTTAAAATCTATAAGTTCAATTAAAGGATAATCAAATCTGTCTTTCATACTTTCTGGAATTAATAAAATACCTACACCTCCATCTGAAAAGAGCAGGTTGGATTTTATCGCTTCTTTAAATAGAGGGTCTTTAGGGTCATATATAAAACTGGCTATATTTGAACACTGGTCAAAGGTAAATGATATAGCTGCTTTATTATATTTTTTACAAAAATCTACTGCATTTTTTAATGAAATTATACCAGCAGCACAACCATAATATGCTAATTCTTCAGGAGGAACATCTGTTTTTAGACCTGTTTCCATAACAATCTGACTTGCAAGATTTGGTAAAAAATCTTTGTTGTAAGTTACATTATAAGCAACAGATAAAAAGCCTATGTTTTCAATTCCTATTTTTTCTGATAATTCTTTTACAACCTTTTTTCCCCATTCTTTTGGGTGGTCTTCTTTTCTCTTTAATTTTACTTCGGGAATACTATTTAGGTCTATTGCTGTTGGTTTTTGTTTAATATGCATATTCTTTGCAAATTTTTTTGCCAACTTTGTTATTTTTTCTCCCGTTAGTTCCTTTGGATAAATTTTTTCTGAGATATAATCAAGGTTGTAGGATGGTGGTAAAACTTTTGTAATTTTGGCGATATAAACTTTCATGGAAAATCTTGCCCTCCATTCCTATCTGTTCTTTTGTTAAAATAAATTTCAACTACACCAAAAGCAAGGAGAAGAAGGATGAGATTTAAAATAACAAGTGGGCATCTTAAAAATGCCAGAACAAAAGCAGTAATTTCCTTTATTTTCAAGGAACAGAAAAAACTTCCTGAGGAAATAGCACAGCTTGATGAGATTTTAGAAGGGGCTATATCAGCACTAAAAAAGGAAACAAAATTCAGTGGAGATTTTGGAAAAATTCTGACTGTTCCATCTCTTGGGAAAGGAAAAGCTGATTTCATAATTCTTATAGGTGCAGGTTCAAAAAGGGATTTTGACCTTGACAAAGCAAGAAGACTTGGTGCTGCAGCCGTTAGAAAAATGAGAGGTATGAAAATAGACAAAGCAATGATTGATGCTGAAGCTCTTTCAATTAAGGATGAAGACCCTGATGTAGCACAGGCAATTACAGAGGGAGTAATACTTGGTAATTATAGATTTGATAAATATATCTCTAAAAAAGATGATTTTGAGCCTAAAGAAATTCAAATCAGAGTAAAAAGAAAATACAAAAATGCTGCAGAAGAAAAGGTAAGAATAGGGAAAATACTGGCAGAGGCTCAGAACTTTACCAGAGATCTTGTAAATGAGCCAGGAAACGTCATAAATCCTCAAAAACTGGCAGAAATTGCAGAAGAACTGGCAAAAGAATATGGATTTGAGGTCAAGATATATGATGAAGATGAAATAGAAAAAATGGGTATGAATGCCTATCTGGCAGTTGCCAGAGGAAGTGCAAATCCTCCAAGATTTATTCACCTGACATACAGACCAAAAAAGGCTAAAAAGGAGATAGCCCTTGTTGGTAAAGGCTTAACATTTGATAGCGGTGGTCTTAATATAAAGCCTGGAGATTATATGAGATGGATGAAATCTGACAAGGCTGGAGCATGTGCTGTTCTGGGAATATTCAAGGCAATTGGTGAGCTTAAACCTGACGTGGCTGTTCATGGTGTTATTGCTG
>JALWLQ010000084.1 GCA_027084095.1 Persephonella sp. | reverse complement strand
AAACAGACCCCTGCCCACAGAACAGAAAAATTTGCCGAACTGGTATGTTCAAACTCCCTTGGTGGAAAAGAAATCACAACAGGGGCAGGACTTTTAAAAGAAGAAATGAAAAAATTAGGTTCCCTTGTGGTAGAAACCGCGGAAAAATTTGATGTTCCGGCAGGTGGAGCTCTGGCAGTTGACAGGGAAAAATTCTCAGAAGAAATAACAAAAACCCTTGAAAATCATCCAAATATAAAAGTAATCAGAAAAGAGATAACCAAAATTCCTGAAGATTACGACTTTGTCATAATAGCCACAGGACCTTTAACCTCCGAAGAACTTTCAAAAGAAATACAAAAAATAACAGGAGCAGAGCATTTATATTTTTATGATGCCATTGCCCCAACCGTTGATGCAGAAACCGTTGATTACTCCAAAGGTTTCTGGGGAGATAGATACGGCAAAGGAGAAGGGGATTACTTTAACTGCGTTTTAACAGAGGAAGAATACGAGCAGTTTTACAATGAGCTTTTAAAAGGTGAACAGGTTCCGTTAAAGGATTTTGAAAGGGCAGTATTTTTTGAAGGCTGTCTACCTATTGAGGAGATAGCCAGAAGGGGAAAACAGACCCTTTTATTTGGACCTATGAAACCTGTCGGGCTTGTTGACCCAAGAACAGGTAAACAGCCTTTTGCAGTAGTCCAGCTTAGAAAAGAAAACAGAGAGGGAACACTTCTTTCTCTGGTTGGATTTCAAACAAAGCTGAAATATCCAGAGCAAAAAAGAATATTCAGGCTTATTCCAGCCTTAAAAAATGCCACATTTGTCAGACTTGGGTCTATCCATAGGAACACATTTATACAGTCTCAGAAGGTATTAAAGCCAACTCTTCAGCTTAAAAAAGACCCTAAGATACTCTTTGCAGGTCAGATAACAGGTGTTGAAGGATATGCTGCATCTGCGGCAACAGGAATACTTGCAGGAATTAATGTTGTCAGAATGCTAAAAGGCAAAGAGCCTGTTGTTCCACCTGAAACAACAATGCTTGGCGGACTTGTAAAATACATAACAGAGCCAAAAGATGAACTCCAACCTATGAACCCAAATTTTGCCCTTTTACCTGATTTGAACAAAAAAGTAAAAGACAAAAGAAAAAGAAAACTCCTGAAAGCAGAAAGAGCATTAAAAGATATGGAGGAGTTTGCAAAAAATTGGAGAAATTAGAAAATCTCATACTTGCTGCTGCAGGAATTTACAGACAACCAGAGCTTGTTGATGAGATTATTACTTTGCAGGAAGAATTAAACCAGCAGATTGATAAACAGATAAATCAGCAAAAAGGTTTAGCCTGTCAAAAAGGCTGCTCTTACTGCTGTTATGGCTGGAATGTCCAGATGACTATCCCAGAAATGCTAATGGTTATAAGAGACTTAAATTCCTTTTCTCCAGAAAAAAGGATAAAAATAGCTGACAGAATATATGAATTTTCCAATCTAAATGATTATGAAGGGGTAGCCTGTCCTCTGCTTGAAAATAATCTGTGTCTGGTTTATAAAAGCAGACCTTTTATCTGCAGAACATATTCTTCTTATGATGTTTCTTTATGTGAAAATCGGAAAGAATTTGTTTTTCCACCTTTTGTTGAAAAAATAATAAAAGATATTGTCCTTCCATTTGAGGAAAATATAGAAGAGCCTTTTAGAACCTTATTTGAAACAAAAGTTCCTATTTCCAACATAAAATTTGATTACCACAGGGGCTTATTTTATCTAAATCTGGCAAATACTATAAAAATTATTCCTACACCTGAAAAAATAGAAATTTTTCCACTGGAATTTGCAAAAAAATATCTTCAAACCTGAGTAATCTATTGATAGATGATATAATTAAAAATAATCAACAATAAGGGGGTATGTCTATGCCAACAATAGCAAAAAACACTGATGAACTGAATTCTTTATTAAGTGGTGCTGTATCTGTAGAAGGTGAAAAAGTTTCTATAACAGATGAAAACAAACTGAGGGAAAGCGTAATTGATGACCTTATCTATACAGCTGTTTTTTCTGAGGATGAAAACACAAAAGAGGAGGCAAAAAGGCTTATAAGGGAAATTGCCAATGAGTTTGGAGCAATTGCAGCCTCTATACATGATTTTTATATGGCAATGGGCAGAGGAGAGGTTGATAAAATAACAACTCCAGCTGTTAACATCAGGGGAATGACCTACGATGTAGCAAGACAGATGTTTAAGGTTGCTCTTAACCATGACGTTGGAGCTTTTATCTTTGAAATAGCAAAATCAGAAATAGGATATACATTCCAGAGACCTTCTGAGTATGCTGCCTGCGTTTTAGCAGCTGCAATAAAAGAGGGATACAAAGGACCTGTTTTTATACAGGGTGACCACTTCCAGTTTAATGCTAAAAAGTATGCAGAAGACCCAGAAAAAGAACTTCAGGCTATAAAAGACCTTACAGAAGAAGCCATAAAAGCAGGTTTCTACAATATAGATATTGACCCTTCAACCCTTGTTGACTACTCAAAACCTACTTTAAAAGAACAGCAATACCATAACTATATCTGCACTGCAAAAATGACCCAGTTTATCAGGGAGATTGAGCCTGAAGGGGTTACTATTTCTGTCGGTGGAGAAATTGGGCATATCGGTGGTAAAAACTCAACTGTAGAAGAGTTTGAGGCATTTATGGAAGGATATCTGGAGGAGCTTCCAGAAGGGATGTCAGGAATATCTAAAATTTCTGTTCAGACTGGAACAGAACACGGAGGAATTCCCCTACCAGATGGAAGAGTGGCAGAAGTTAAACTGGACTTTAATGTTCTTAGAGATATTGGAAAGGTAGCAAGGGAAAAATACGGTTTAGGTGGAACAGTTCAGCACGGAGCTTCAACACTTCCAGATGAACTATTTGACAAATTCCCTGAAAACAATTGCTGCGAAATTCACCTTGCAACAGGCTTCCAGAACATAATGTATGACCTTATTCCTGAGGATTTCAGAGAAAAAATCTACAGCTGGATAAAGGAAAACCTCAAAAATGAATGGAAAGAAGGCTGGACAGAAGAGCAGTTTATCTACAAAACAAGGAAAAAAGGCTTTGGACCATTTAAATACGAATGGTGGACATTAGACGAGGAATACAAAAACAAAATCCTTGATGCCCTTTACAAAAAATTTGAGTTCCTTTTTGGAAAATTAAACGCATTCAACACAAAAGAAGTTGTTGAGAAATATGTTAAACCTGTAAAACTGCCTTACGGCACAATCAGAAAATAATTTAGCTGGCAGGGTTTTTTCCCTGCCATATATTTAAATAAAAAATCTGCGAGGACTTGTCATGTCAACAGCAACCCTATCAAGAAAATCTATTTCTTCCAAACAAAAACCACCTAAACCATACAAATTCACTATAAATCATCTGAAAAAAATGTATGAGGTGGGGATATTTAAACCTGAAGAAAAAATAGAATTAATAAACGGGGAGACTTATAAGATGACACCAATAGGTTTTAGACATGCAAAAGTTTTAGAGAGATTAGAAAGGAAGCTTTACGAGATTATTTATTCTGACCCTGAACTTAAAGAAAAATTTGTTATCTGGACACAAAACCCTATTAAGATTGATTCAAAAAATCTTCTATATCCAGATATAGCTATCTATCCAGAAGAGATTTATCAAAAAGAAGATATTCCAAAGATAAAAGATGCAGTTTTGATAATAGAGATTTCAGACACAACTCTTGATTACGACAGAGAAGTAAAACTTCCAGTTTACGCAAAAGGAAAAGCCAGAGAAGTCTGGATAATAAACCTAAAAGATAACGTCCTTGAAAAATACACCCAACCCTCAAAAAAGCTGTTCAAATCAATCCATATCTACCAGAAAAATGAGAAAATCAAAATTTTTAACGAAAAAATTGAGCTATCAGAAATTTTAAATAGCTAAAAATATTGCAAAAAAGTTCTTTATAACTCATTTTAATATCATTAATTATGGATAAAAAGAGTGATTCAAAATGAAGGTCATAGATGTAAAAGAAGCAAAAGAAAACTTGGAAAAAATATTGGAAGAAGTAGAAAAAGGAGAAAAAGTCATCTTAAAAAGTAAGAATAAAGAGTTTGTGATTTATCCTAAATCAAAAAGAAAATTGGGAATTTTCAAGAATAAAGTTCAGATAGAACCTGATATAGACAAACCCCTTCCAAAAGAAATTATAGAGGATTTTTATAATTGAGATATCTTTTAGATACCCATGTATTTTTATGGGCATGTATCGAACCTGAGAGATTATCCTCGAATTCTAAAGATATCATTAAAAATCCTCAAAATATGCTTTTTCTAAGCAGTGCTTCAATTTGGGAAATTTCCATCAAAATGAAGATAGGAAAACTAAAAATATTAGATAAAAACTTAGATTTTAAAACCTTTGTTGAAAAATCTATCAAAGCATTAGATTTAAAAGAAATATCTGTTTTAAACAAACATATTTTCTCTTTACACCTTCTCCCTGATATCCATAAAGACCCTTTTGACAGAATATTAATAGCACAAGCAAAAAGCGAGGATTTAATACTTATTACCAATGATAATCAGA
>JALWLQ010000083.1 GCA_027084095.1 Persephonella sp. | reverse complement strand
GGGCGGAATCGAACCGCCGACACCGCGGTTTTCAGCCGCGTGCTCTACCAACTGAGCTACCTGGCCACACCTTTATTCTGGATAAAATAGTTTATACCTGTTGTGCCTGAATGTCAAGACTTTTTTAGAAAAATCTATTAATTGAAAAAGTTAGAGAATATCTATTTTTATAATAAATTCTGCTTAGACTAAATTTTGTTTGAAAAGCAGTATTTGTATCTATAGAAAAGTTATATGTTAACCCCGAAGAAAAACCAAAAAATTCTTTTTTAGCCACTGAATAAAATGGATAGAAGGAAAATATAATTTTGTTCTTATTTAATTCCCCTAAAAAGACAAATTCTGTACCTATATTTAATCTGGACTTATTTATATATTGTGTATCCAGCTGGAGTTTTGTTTTAATTATTCCAGAATACAAATACCTACCATATTTCCCGTAAGATAATCCCATTCCTGTGGAGAAGTTCCAAAACAAATGTTTTTCTTTTAAATCCCAATCTCTCTTAAATGATGTTGTTACCAACCATGAAACAGGTTTGAAAATAATATCCCTTATAGAGTATGACCTAATCTTTATTAATGACAACTCTTCTAAAACGGTTTTATTTTTATCTGGAAAATTTCTAATTTCTATGTATGGAAATAATATCTCTGAGCCGAATATGTAACCATTATCATCATCATCTAATCCATGGTAAGCAGTTCTATATTTAAATGAGATGAACTTATCGCCGTTATCGGAACCTGTATTTAGTGCAAACATTTTACTTCTATGGCCTTTGTCTGGAGGAACTTTTTTCGGAAGACTATATCTGATTACATAGTGTAATTTACTTCTTGCCTTCAAAAGTTTTAAAAATTTTTTTCTATACTCCTTATAAGGCATTTTTTCTTTAACAGAATAATACATAAAAATAAGTTTTGCTAACTCCATTATCTTTGCTTTATGTTCAACAGGTAAATTTTTCTTGATATACAATTCAGGTTCTATTTTGAATTTTGCTATTTTATACGCTGTTTCTATATCTTTTTCTGTTATATCTGGGTTAGACTGAATGAAAGCTTTTATTTTTGAGGAAGCAGAAGGTCGGTAATGAACATTTTCAATAAGATTTTTACTTTTTAAAAATCTTATGGTGTCGGTGGGAATAGTCCAGAAATTAAAGTAATCAATAGCCTTTAGCTCAGGATTACCAAGGTCAATTAAATGAAGTATTTGGTATGAACAGTTTTTATTGAAAAAATAATAATAAACATATTTATTCTGAAGCTCCCAAATATGAAGAGTTATCAGAATTACTTTATCTTTAGGAAGTTTTAAAGTATATTCCCATAAATCTCTGCTCTCCAGGTTGTTATACTCAAAGATTTTTTTATAATAAGGAAAAACTGAAAAATAACCTTTATATAGACCAAATATACCTTTTATATAGTATAGAAAACCTTCTGTTTCATCTGCATTAGCTGCATAATTAACTGCATATCCCAGTAATTTACTTTTAACAGGAGGGTCTATTCTCAGGAATGTATGTCCATACATAGAAGCTGGACTGTTTATATACGCATCCGAAAATATCAAGGATATAGAATGAGGTTCTATCTGTTTGATAAACTCTTTTAACTTTTTACAATTTGGATTTACCTTTGGATTAATTCTCAAAAATTTCTTTAAAAAATGATATCTTGCAGGATACTTACAAATTGGATGGTTATCTCCTTTTTCAGTAGAGGTTATAAATGCTGTGATTGTCGCTTCTAATTCAGATTTAGGATTAATATATCCGTCTTTTGCAAGAAAAAAATCTGTATCATCTATTTCACTTTTTCCATCTTTATAATGTAAAAGTGCTAACCAGATCGGATTTTGTGCAAGAAAAGTATATTCAGGTTTAGAAAAAGAGGAACTATAAATGAGGAGGCAGGCTATTAAGCCTGCCATGGATTTTTGTATCAAAGTTTGGTTAAACTTCCTCAGCAATTTCTACAATCGCATCTATAACATCTGCAGATTGAACATTTTCAGATGAATAGATTTTGTCAAAATTGTTCTGTAGTTTTGAATAAAATTCTCCTTTTTTATTTTCTGGAATATTTAATAATTCAGCAACTGTATCTAAAGTTTCCCCGTTTCCAGAAGCAATATCAGAAGCTAACTCATCCATATTTTCAGAAACAAATTTGAAAAGTCTGTCATTCTTAACAACTTTTTCTGGTTGCTTACATTCTAATGTTCCAGAAGTAATACCAAAAGTTTGGTTTCCAGATATTCCGTTTGTTGTAACAGCAAGGATTTCAAAAAGTGTGGTGTCAGGAGCATCTTTTAAAATCATGTAACCAAGACCACATCCAGTATTTTCCTTGTTTACTGCAAAGGAAGGAATAGAGATAAGTGCCACCCCCATTGCTGCTGCTAATAACTTTTTCATCTTTCTACCTCCGTAAAGTTTTTTATATCTGTTTTTTATCTTTTCTTTAACAGCCTCTTTTAGTGTAGAATAATTAACTAAATTTTTCAAGGAGGTTGTCTATGCAAGGCGATGCAATGAGCAGTATAGTTGGTGCTGTAATATGGATGATAATTCTTATTGCCATATTTTATTTCCTACTTTACAGACCACAGCAACAACAAAGAAAAAAACATCAGGAATTTATTAATTCTCTGAAAAAAGGGGACAAAGTTGTTACTTCAGGGGGCATTATAGGAGAAGTTAAAGCAATTGATGATAAAACTGTTACCCTGAAAGTTTCTGAAGGAACAATGATAAAAGTTCTCAAGTCAGCAATTGCTGCTCCATTTGAAGAAGAAACTAAAAAAGAAAGTTAATCTCTCTTCATTTTCAAAATATTTGCAAACATTTCCGGCAGACCTGCTTTCAGTATGTCTGCCGCTGCTTTTTCAAAATCATAAGGAACCCTTTTAAACTGGATATATCCTTCATCTGTATCAACTATTGTATAACCTGCCCTTGTATCTCTGTCCCTTGGTTGACCTACGCTACCAACACTGATTAGATACTGCTCATCTTCTTTTAGAGGATATTTTTCTGACTTTTCGGCAAACACATTTTCATTATTTTTAACAAATAGTATCTGTAAGTGGGTATGACCGTAAAAACAAAATCTATTGTCAAAACAGGTAAATGTTTCTTTTGCATCTCTTAAAGAGGTCATAAAGCCGTATGTTCCTGGAACTGTAGGCTCATCGTGGGTGAGGATAAACTCCGGTTCTTCATAAAAGTTTTCAAGGGAATTTATATACTCAAAATCCTTTTCATCTAACATATCATAAGTCCAGTCTGCAGACTGTATGGCATAAGGATTTGATACATAAACTTCTCCTGGGTCAGCTACCAGAATATCATGTTCACCTTTTATCACAATATCACAGTTTTCCCTGACCCAGTCTAAACACTCTTTAGGGTGTGCCCCGAAATTGATTATATCCCCGAGACAAAATATACGGTCTATCTGGTTTTTTCTTATATCTTTTTCTACTGCCTCAAGGGCATGGATATTAGAATGTATATCTGAGATTAATGCTATTCTCATACTTTCACATCTTGCTGATATTTTTTGTAGATGGTGCTGAGCACTCCATTTATAAATTTCAAACTATCCTCATTATCCAGATAGCATTTTGCAAGGTCTAATATATCAATAAAAACCCTTCCCTTATCTGGCACATCTGAAAAGACAAGTTCATAGGTTCCAAGCCTGAGTAATGCCCTTTCTGGATATCCTAATCTTTCAAGGCGCCATCCTTTGAGATTTTCTCTGAGTATTTTGTCTATATCCTCAAGGGCATCCATAATGCCTTTAGCAATAGAATAAGCATACTCCAGAACTTCAGGGGAAAGTTCATCTCTTATGTCTTTTATATGCTCTTCCAGTATCTCAAATATATCTCCGCCCTTAAGGTCATAGGTATATAGTGTTCTAAATAGTATCTCTCTTGCTTTTTTTCTATATTTACCAGATTTTTCCATTATTCCATTCCTTTAATCACATTTACCATTTCTATGGCTGTTAAAGCTGCGTCAAAACCTTTGTTACCCATTTTTGTTCCTGCCCTTTCTACAGCCTGTTCAATTGTGTCTGTGGTTAATATACCATATGCCACCGGCACTTCTGTTTCAAGGGATACAAGGGCAATTCCTTTTGTAACCTCTGCTGCTACATACTCAAAATGGGGTGTTGCTCCTCTGATTACTGCTCCAAGACATATAACTGCGTCATATTTACCTGATTTTGCCGCCTTTTTGGCAATTAAAGGTATCTCAAATGAACCGGGAACTCTGATAACAGTAATATTATCTTCTGAGCCTCCATGCCTGACAATACAATCAATGGCTCCCTCAAGAAGTTTTTCTGTAATCAGGTTGTTAAACCTTCCAACAACTATAGCAAAGTTTAATCCTTCTGCAGATAATTGGCCTTCAATGCTTCTCATCTTTTCACCCTGTTATATATTTTTGACCAGATTTTTTACTGTTTCTATGATATAAGACACCTCATCATTTTTCAAAGCAGGATGAACAGGGATTGCAAAAATCTCTTTTGTTACTTTTTCCCCGAAGCTGCAATCCAGATGCTCTGCATTTCTAAGCTGG
>JALWLQ010000082.1 GCA_027084095.1 Persephonella sp. | reverse complement strand
GGTTCTGCATCTTCAAGTTCTGGATTGTCTGCATCAAGAACATGTTCAGCTAAAGCCATAGCTGCTTTTCTATCTGTTGGGTCATGTCCAAGCTCTTTGTTAATATCAATAAGTCTTCCTTTGTAGTACTTGAATGTGTCTACTTTGTTAAATGTTGGACATGGAGAAAGAACGTTAACAAAAGAAAATCCTCTGTGTTCTATTGCAGCCTGAATAGTGTCTGCAAGATGTTTTGGATTTCCTGCATAAGACTGAGCTACAAATGTCGCTCCTGATGCAATAGCGAATGCAATAACATTCATAGGGTCTTCAATGTTTCCGTAAGGGTTTAATGAACCTTTGTATCCATGTCTTGATGTTGGGGAAGTCTGGTTTTTTGTAAGAGCGTACATTCTGTTATCCATAACTATGAGTGTTATATCAAAGTTCTTTCT
Source organism: Persephonella sp. (assembly GCA_027084095.1). Lineage (GTDB taxonomy): Bacteria > Aquificota > Aquificia > Aquificales > Hydrogenothermaceae > Persephonella_A. The sequence continues at coordinate 17,329 of JALWLQ010000082.1, read as the reverse complement.
TGCTGCGTGTGGGAAGTGTTCCATACCTATTGAGAAAATATCTCCGTCTCCAGCTGTAACGATAACTGGAACGTCAGGTCTTGCCAATCTTGCTCCAACGGCAGCAGGTAATGCTCTACCGTGTGCAGTGTGAATACCAAAAGCATTCATCCAGAGTGGAAGCCTTGAAGAACATCCAATTCCGGAAGTTAATGTGATGGCTGTTGGGTCAAGTCTTTCTTCTGAAAATGCTTTTGTTAAAGCTGTAACAACTCCAAAGTCTCCACAACCTGGGCACCATGTTGGTTCTATATCACTTCTGTATTCTTTTGGTGGGAGTTTTTCCTGTAGTCTGATATATTCCATGATATACCTCCTTTTCTTGATTTGGTTTAATTTTTATAAAAACAGGGCTGAAAAGCCCTGATTAATATCATTTATGCATTAACTTTTTCCCCTAAAAGTTCAAGAATTTTCTCTTCTATTTCTTTAGGAATGAATGGCTCTCCTCTGTAAATGTTGAACTGAACAATTTTTTCTTGTGGGATATTTGTAAACATCTTCATAAATCTTGCAAAGTGGCCAAGGTATGATGCCTCTGGAACAAGTATTTTGTCAGCCATTTGAGCAAGTTCTTCAAGGGCGTTCTTAGGAACTGGATAGAGAAGTTTTGGATAAAGAGCTGCAATTTTATATCCTTTTTCTCTAAGTCTTTTAACTGCTTCCTGTGCAATGGATGCTGTTAATCCCCATGCAACTACGGCTATGTCAGCTTTGTCTCCTTTTTGGAGGTCTCCTAAGTCCCACTCAACAAGATGTGGATTTTCTTGTTCCACATTCTTTATTTTTCTAAATCTTTTATCCATCATTATTGTTCTTTCTTTAGGGGTGGTTCTTGGTCTTGAGTTTTCTGCGTGTTCAAGTCCTGTAGCTGTGTATGGTTTTGGAGAAACTCCTGGAACGAATACTGGTGATATTCCTGATTCGGTTATTGCATATCTAAAGAGATTATCAAGTTCTTCTGGTTTTACATCTTCTTTTCTTACAACTGGTCTTTCTATGAGGTTTTCTTTAATCTTCTTAACATCTGGAGTTGGGATAGCTTCAGCTCTTAGAGAAAGTGAACCGTCTGTCAGGAGGAGAACTGGAAGCTGATATTTTTCAGCAAGGTTAAATGCTTCTATTGTGAGATAAAAGTTTTCTTCAACGTTTTTAGGTGCAATTACTATTCTCTGGTCATCACCGTGTCCACCAAGTGCTGCTGCAAAAAGGTCTGCCTGTTCGTGTTTTGTTGGCATACCTGTAGATGGTCCTGCCCTTTGAACATCAACAACAACAACAGGTGTTTCTGTCATTGACGCAAGGTCAATAAGCTCTTGCATAAGGGATATACCTGGTCCAGATGTTGCTGTCATAGCTTTGGCACCTGCGAAAGAAGCTCCTATAATTGCAGCCATGGAAGAAATTTCATCCTCTGACTGATAAACAAATCCACCTGTTTTAAGAATTATAGGAGAAAGATAGTTTCCTACTGTTGTAGCAGGAGTAATTGGATAAGCAGCAAAAACTTTAACTCCTGCAACGGCAGCTCCTAAAGCGATAGCTTCATTACCTTCAAGGATAATAACATCTTTCTTTGGTAATGGTCCTGGAACTTTGTATGGGTCTATTTTTTTGATATGTTCTTTTATATAGTTCTGAGCAACTTCTATTGCTTTAAAGTTCAGGTTAACTACATCTTCACCTTTCTTAGAGAATTTTTTAACAATCTCTTCTTTGAGAACTTCCATTGGAAATCCGAAGAGTTCAAAGACAGATGCCATTGCAATTACGTTTTTGGTGATGTAAGCTCCAACTTCTTCTTTTGCGAGTTTTGACATTGGAACTGCGTATGTGAAAACACCCATTTTTTCTAATTCTTCTAAGTCTGGCTCAAAGTCTCCACCTTCTGGACCATCCCAGATTAAAACTTTTCCTTTTCCAAGAAGAGGTTTATTAACTTCGTAAGCTTCACCGTTGAATGCAACAAGTATATCGAAACCATCCCCCTGAGATAAGATTTTCTCGTCAGACATTCTAACCTGAGAAAGTGCATAACCACCTTTAATCTCAGCCGGGAAAGATTTGAATGTAACAACTTCATAACCTAAGTTTGAAGCAGCTCTCATTGTAAAATCACCGGCTGAGATAACACCTTCACCACCTTCACCGGCATACTTAACAGTTAAATCAAATGCCATATCAGTTCCTCCTTATTTTTGTTTGGCTAATAAAATATAACACTGTTTGATTTTTTAAATCAAGTTAAATTGGTTGTTCTTTTATTTTTTTCCAAAAAGCTTTTCTCTAAGTAGGTACATGAAATAATAAAGGAGTGGTACATATATTAGTGTCAGGAATGTTCCAACTATCAGACCACCTATGGCTACTGTTCCAAGCGGTGCCAGTCTTTCAAGCCCCAGTGCCCATCCTAAAGCAATGGGTATCATACCTGCTGATGTTCCAAAAGCTGTCATTAAAACAGGTCTTGTTCTTATTTTTATGCTTTCTATTATGGCATCTTCTATTTTTTTTCCTTTTTCTAAAGCCATCTGTATAAAGTCTATAAGCAGGATAGAGTTCTTTGTTATTATTCCTGCAAGTAAAACAATACCCATAAGTCCTGGCATTGATTGATGATAACCCATAGCAAGAATAGACCAGGCAGCTCCTATAACTGAGAGAGGGATGGCAAAAATTACTGCTATTGGGGAGGTGAATGACCTGAATGTTGGGGCAAGAACAAAAAATAAGAATATAATTCCTAAGATTATAGCTTTGAGCATTCTGAGTAAAGAATCATTAAGCTGTTTTATATCGCCTTCATTGGAAAGATAGTATCCTGGGGGAAGTTCTATATTTTCTTCTTTTACAGCTTTATGAAAATTATCAACTATATGTGATATGGCTGCTTTTTCTCTATAACCTATAATGTCCAGAGTGTACATGAAATCCTGTCTTGTTATAAGAGTAGGTTCTATAGTTTTTTCTATGTAGGCTATTTCTTTTAAAGGTATTTTTCCTTTAGGGGTATCTATGTAATAGCTATCTAAGTCTTTTATGGAGTTTATTTGGGAGTTGTGAAGAGTTACACGAACAAGTAAACTTTTTTCGTTTGGGATATTATAAAGGGAAACTATACTACCTCTTATTTTTGCTCCTATTTGGGAAGCTATTTCAAAAGGTGTTAAGTTATGGCTTAAAGCTTTTTTGTAATCAATTTTTATGTTGTAAACTATCTTGTCGTAATCCCATTTTCTATAAACTGACGTTAATCCTCCTGTGTTATAGGCTGCTTGAAGTACTTTTTTTCCTATCTGGTCAAGTTTTCTTAAATCATCACCGCTTATTCTTGCATCTAAATTACCTTCTATAGTGGATAGAGGGGTTGCTCCATAGTCGTAAACTGCCACATATTTTATATCTGGGATTTGCCATAATTTGTTTCTGAGTTCTGTTTCTATTTCCCAGATGGTTTCTTTCCTATGAAATCTATCTGTGTAATGTATTGTAAGGGATATAGTTTGAGGTGTATTACCATTTCCTATGGTTAATACGCCTGGTTCTGAACCTGCGGCTATAGAGTAGAGCTCAACTCTTTTATCCTTTTTTAGAATGTTATTAATTTGATTGATAATGTTTTCTACCTGGTGGGTAGATAAGTTACTGTCTGTTATTATTTTGGCTTTGACTATTCCTGTATCCATAGGAGGCATAATTTCTTTACCTACAAGGGGGAGTATTATTTTCAGGCTTATTACAAACAGCACTATAACAAAGGCGAAATAGGGGATGGCAAGGAATTTTTTGTTAAAGACATTTTTTACTGCAGATATGTATATATTTCTTAGGGGGGTTATTATTGTTTCTGAAACTCTAAGTACAATGAGTTCTATCTTATTTTTACTGGCAGTTTTCTTTAAAAGAAATGGAGCTATAAGAGGTATAAGGGTCATAGATACAAAGTATGAAACTATTACTGCTATTAAGAGTGTTTCTGCAAGGGGACGGAATATTCTCTGTGGATAGTCCCCTACAAATAACATAGGTATAAGAACTACGGATGTTGCGATTGTTCCTGCCAGTACTGCAAATACTACTTCCTTTGTTCCATTTATTACAGCCTGTTTAACTGGCTCTTTGAGTTCATAAAGATGTCTTTCTATGTTTTCCAGAATAACAATTGCATCATCAACTAACATTCCCAGTGCCAGAATTATTGCTGTTAGCGTTACGATGTTAAATTCCATTCCTAAAAGCCACATTATTCCAATCGTAATTGCGTAAACGAATGGTATTGAAATACCGGCAATAATCATTTGTCTTATATTTGCAAGGAAAAAGAAAATTACTATGGCTGTTATGATTATTGCGTCTCTAAGAGCTTCAAGCATGTTTATATTACTTAGTCTTATAATCTTTTCCTGGGTATCGGAGATTTCGAAATTTAGATATGGGAATTCTTTTTCTAATTCAGGTAATAATGATTTAACAGCATCTATTGTTTTTAATGCATCTCCTGTGGGCTGTCTTTGAATGGCAAGAGCTATTGCTGGTTTTCCATTTCCATAGTAAAGGACGCGGTTCTGAAATGCTCCGTACTTTATGGTAGCTATATCTGATAATTTTATGGAGGGAGTTATATAGAGATTTTTTAGTTTGTTTATTTCATTTCTTTTGTTTATAGATTTTATCAGGAACTGATTTTCTTTATTGAGGACTAAACCAACAGGTATGTCTGCATTGATTTGTTGTATCTTCGCTATTACCTGAGTATAAGAAAGTCCATACTCATTAAGTTTGTTTTTGTCTATCTGGATTAAAACTTCTTTTTGGTGACCACCGAATATGTCCACATTGGCAACTTCTTTTAGCCTCAGTAGTCTGTTGATTATCTGATTTTCTGCCAGTTGTCTTATGTCGGCTAAGGAGATGTTATCATTTTTAGGGGACACAGAGAGAACCAGAACAGGGGATGTTGCATCTGTTATTTTATATATCTGTGGTTCTTTTATTCCTTTAGGTAGTAATGATTTTATTTTATTTATCTCATTTTGAACATCTGTTGCTGCCTGCTCTATATTTTTTTCGTATTCAAATTCTACAGAAATTACAGCTATTTCGTCATTTACTGTAGACGAGACAGTTCTTACTTTATCAATAGTGCTTACTTTTTTTTCTATCGGGATGGCAACATTCTCAGCCATATCTGTAGCTGAAGCACCAGGTTGGAAAACAACTACAGCTATAACTGGTCTGTTTGCATCTGGGAATAATTTTTGTTTTATCTCAAAAAATCCTATTATGCCTAAAATAGATAATGAGAGTATTATGGATAATATAAAATGAGGTCTTTTCAATACAAGTTCTACAATGCTTTTATTCATGATTTTCCTCTGGGGTTAAAATTTTTCCTTTTTTTCCTAAAGATAAAATTCTGAGTTTGCTTTCTTCTGCTTTTGCAATTATAAGACCTTCTTCAAGGTTGCCCTGAACTACTGCGTATTTTTCATTTCTGCCTAAGACTTTAATAGGTATTTTTTTGAATATACCGTTTTGGTTTGTTATTAAGAAGGTTCCATTTGATAGATGTAAGATAGAGTTTGCAGGTACTACAAATCCTGATATTTTTCTCCCAAGGGAAACATTAATATAACTATTAGAAATAGCTCCAGAAGGTTTTTCAGAGAGAACAATTCTTACCAGTTTAAGATGATTTTTGCTTGCAACAGGATATACTCTGTTAATTTTTAATTGTTTTATATTCCCATTGAAGTTTATTATTGCAAGTGTATCAGATGTTATAGGATATTTTTCTGGTACTTCTACTAATATTTCATATTTGCTGCTGTCTTCTATAGATAAAAGGGGTTTACCCGGAACGATAATATTTCCTTCTCTTAAGTATATATCCTGGACTATTCCATTTACTGGTGATTTTATTTTTAAGTAAGAAAGTTGATTGTAAAGAGAGTTCAAAGAGTTCTGCAGTTGTTTAATTTTATTTTTTGTTTGTGCTATGGTTGCTATTACTTCTTTATACTGGGATAGGGCAGCTTGATATTCAGCTTTACTGATTTCCAGTTTTTCTTTGGATATTGCTTTTTTTTCGTAGAGCTTTTCATTTCTTTTGAGTATATTTTCTTTTGTCTGTAAACTAACTTGAGCTGCCTGTTTCTTTATCTTAAGAGCTTGAAGTTGTAGTTCCAGATTGGAAATACTGAGTTTAGTATTTTTTATCTGGTCTTCTATTTCTACAGCATCTATAAGGGCTATAACCTGACCTTTCTGTACCTTTTCACCAACTTTTACATATATTTTTTTTATGTATCCGGATATTTTGCTGGATATATTGACTGTATTAACGGGTTTTAAAATTCCCAGAAAATCATCTGATATAAAGATACTACCTTTTTTTACGAGGCTACCTTTTACTATATATGTGGGAACCTGAGGCTTAGGAAGATGGGCAATTTCCTCTTTTCTTTTTTTGATTAGTCTTATTCCTGTAACGATTAACAGTATAATGATTAATGCAACAACTACAAATTTTAACTTCTTTTTCATTTTTCTATCTCCTCTAAAAGATATGTAAGATATGCTATGGCTATCTCTCTGTTATAGAATGCCTGATAGTAGTAACTTTCTGCCATGAATTTTTGAGCTTTAGCGTAAAGATAATTATACAAATCAGAGACACCTTCTTCATATTTAATCTTTTCTGCTTCTTCTACTTTTTTTGCATATAAAAGCTGTTTTTTAGAAGCATTTAATTTTGCTATGGCAGATTTGATATCATTAAGGGCTTTGTTAATGTCCGATTTGAGTTTTAATATATTTTCCTGTTTCTGATAAAGAATTTTCTCTTTTTCTAATTTTGCTTTTATATATTGATTTTTTCTGTTTCCAAAATCAAAAAGGTTGTAATTTATGGTGAACCCTATAAACCATAAATCTTTATATTCAGAGTTCCCCATATTTCTCTGGATTTGGGAATTTAAATATATCCGTGGTAGATATAAACCCTTAGCTATATCAATATTTTTCTTTGCTATTACAGACGAAAGATTAATCTTTTGTATTTTTTTCAGATTTTCTACATTTTTAATTTTAGGAATTTCTGAAGGTTCTTTTATTTCTTCTAAAAAACTCATATCTATTTTTTTACCTACAAGGGATATCATGGCAGACTTAAGAGAATTTATATTATTTTCTATTTCCTGTAGATTTGCCTCTGCCTCTTCAAGCCTATACTGAACTTTTAGAAGGTCTGTTTCAGGTTTTCTTCCCAATTGATAGGCTTTATTTATATCTTCATAAAGTTTTTGAAGAGACTTTTTGTATATTTTCAAAGCTTCCTTTTGTTTTTCAAGGGAAAGGATTTGGAAGTATATGGATTTTATATTAAATATGAGTTGTTGAAGGGTTAGGGTATATTCAATTTCTTTTATTTTTTCAGATAGTTTTGAGATTTCTACCTTTCTCTCCAGCTCAAAACCTGTGAAAAGAGGTAAATTATAGGATATTCCAATAATAAATTGGTTTTGAGCTCCCACTAAATTATGGATATTCACAGGAGGGGATATTGGGTACAAAATTCTTTTGTCCTCGTATCTTGTAAATGTTGCGAAAGTATCTACCTGACCAAATCTTTTGGCATTTGCTGCTCTGCTTTCAGATTTTTGGATTTGAACTTCTATTTTCTTCTGTTTTATTAATGGACTATTTTCTTTAGCGGTTTTAATAATCTCCTGTAGTGAAATTCCGTAGGATAATTGAAAGAATAATAGTGTTATTAGCCATATTGTATTTTTCATATTAACCTCTCAGTTATAATTAAATAACTAATTTATTAATTAATAATAAACTAAAAATTGTTTTATGTCAAGGATTAAAAGAAAATTTAACTTTATATTAATTCCATGTTTTAATAATAATATGAAATGTTATTAAGCAAATAAATTTTAGGAAGGTGTGGCCGTGGGAAGAAAAAGAAAGAGTGTTGAAGAAAGGAAAAAAGAGGTCTTTTATACTATCAGCCAGATTATAGCAGAAAAAGGTTTATCTGAAGTATCCACTATTGAGGTGGCAAAACGGTTAGGAGTTTCCCAGCCTGCCATTTATAAGTATTTCAAAAACAAGGATGAGATGATTATCTACTTTCTGGAAAATTTAAGGCAGGAGCTGGAAAAGATTACAGAAAAGGCTGAATATGGTGAGTCTGCACGGCAAAAGTTAAAAATAATAATAACGGAACATCTTAAGCTTATAGATGAAACCAAATCTTTACCTAAAATTGTTTTCTCGGATGTCTTATATGTGGATGAAGAGAAAAGAGATAAACTTAGAGAAATTGTTACATCTTACTGGGACAAGGTAAAGGAGATTATTGAGTTTGGAATAGAAAATGGAGAAATAAAGGATATAGACCCTGAATTTGCTGTTAGATTAATTATGGGGTTAATTCTATCAAGTTCTTTGAAATGGTTTGTAAACGGGATGAAAAATTCTATTTTAGATGAAAAAGATTTTATTTTAGATAATATATTTAAAATTTTATTAAAGGAAAAACAGACATAAAAATAAAAAGTTTAAAAGGATGTAAAAAGGGGCTTTAAAGCCCCTTTTTTTATTTATTCAGAACCTCGGCTACAGCATCTCCAATGAATGAGATGTTTTTAACTGTTTTTGCTCCTGCAGCCTCAAGGGCTTTGTATTTTTCTTCAGCAGTTCCTTTACCACCAGCAATAATAGCACCTGCGTGTCCCATTCTTTTTCCTGGAGGTGCTGTCACACCTGCGATATAGGCAACAACAGGTTTAGTAACATATTCTTTAATAAATTCAGCAGCTTCTTCCTCTGCTGTTCCACCAATTTCTCCAATCATAACAATAGCTTCTGTTTCAGGGTCATCCTGGAACCATTTTAAAACATCAGCAAAAACAGTTCCAGGAACTGGGTCTCCACCTATTCCGATAACTGTTGATTGTCCAATTCCTCTATTTGAAAGCTGGAATGCAGCTTCATAAGTAAGAGTTCCTGACCTTGAAACTATACCAACATTTCCTCTTTTGAAGATATGTCCAGGCATAATACCGATTTTTGCTTCTTCTGGTGTAATAACACCTGGACAGTTTGGCCCAATTAAAACAGTGTCAGGATAGTAGGTTTTTATATAGTTTTTAACAGGTATCATATCATTTACAGGAATTCCTTCTGTAATACATATAACTGTTTTTATTCCTGCATCTACAGCTTCTAAAATAGCATCAGCCGCAAATGGAGGTGGAACAAAAATAAGAGAACAATCTGCCCCTGTGTTATCAACTGCTTCTCTTACACTATCAAAAACAGGAATTCCTTCTACTTCCTGTCCTCCTTTTCCTGGTGTAACACCACCAACAACCTGTGTTCCATAAGCTTTACATTGTGTTGCATGGAAAGAACCTTCTCTTCCTGTTATTCCCTGAACAATAACTTTTGTATCTTTATTTACTAATACTGCCATTTTTTATCCTCCTTATTGTTTTTTACAGTATTTTTGAAAAATCTACCCTAAGTTTGCAGCCATTTAGATTAAATTCAAAAGTTTCTTCAATAGTTTCAAAAACTTTGTTGTAACTATTGTTTTCCAGATGATAAATCTTCACATGTTTTCTGTCTTCAAAAGGATAAACTAAGCAGTAGTATCCCACTCCTTCCCTTTCGTAGAGTTCGTATTTTATATGTTCATCCATTTTTACAGAGGATGGAGATACCACTTCAAATATAATTTGAGGAGTTGTAGTAATTTTTTCCCGTATATTTCCACAGATTACTATCACATCTGGTCTGACTACAGTATCCTCAGATATGTAATAATCAATGTTTGGAATAACTTCGCACTTTATCCCACACTTTTTTATTTCTTTATCCAGCTCAACTATTAGATTTCTTACTATCCTTTGGTGTTCAACAGAAGGAGATGCTAAGGCATAGGGAACTCCCTCAATGAGTTCCCAATCTCCTTGCCATTTATTTCTTTCTTCTACCGTATAGTAAGGTAAATATCTATCGGCTAAGCCCATATAATTTTCCTGCCTATCCTGCTTGTTTTGCAAGTTCTACTGCTTTTTGTGCTCCTTCCCACATTGTGTCAGCAGGTATTAGGTCAAGTCCTGATTCAGCAAGCATTTTCTTTCCAAGCTCAACGTTTGTTCCTTCCATTCTAACTACGATTGGAACGTGTGGTTTGACTTCCTTAGAAGCCTCAATAATACCTTCTGCAAGTCTATCACATCTTAAAATTCCACCAAAGATGTTGATGAATATAGCTTTTACGTTAGGGTCAGAGAGGATAATTTTGAATGCATTTGCTATCTGCTCAGCATTTGCAGAACCACCAACATCAAGGAAGTTTGCAGGCTCGCCACCGGCAAGTTTGATTGTGTCCATTGTTGCCATTGCAAGACCTGCACCGTTAACCATACATGCAATATTTCCATCAAGCTTGATATAGTTCAGGTTATATTGTTTTGCTTTTACTTCAAGCTCAGATTCCTGAGTTGGGTCTTCCATTTCCATAATATCTGGGTGTCTGAATAATGCATTATCATCAAAATCAACCTTTGCATCCAGAACAACGATGTTTCCTTCTTTTGTTAAAACAAGGGGGTTAATCTCAACCATTGAGGCATCTTCATTCATATAAACTTCATAAAGTTTTACAAACACAGAAGCTACTTTGTTGATTAAATTCTTTGGAAAACCAAGTTTAAGGGCAATTTCCCTTGCCTGATAAGGTCTGAGACCTAAGAATGGGTCAATTACTTCTGTAATAATAGCTTCCGGATTTTTGGCAGCAACTTCTTCAATCTCCATTCCACCTTCAGCAGAGGCCATGATAATTAGTTTTGATTTGCTTCTATCCAGTGTGATTGCCACATAGTATTCTTTGTCTATATTTGTTCCTTCTTCTATATATACTCTGCTTACAGGAAGTCCTTCGGGACCTGTCTGGAATGTAACAAGAGTTTTTCCTAAAAGCTCAGCTGCATACTTCTGAACTTCGTCTAAGTTGTGAGCCAGTTTAACACCACCGGCTTTCCCTCTACCTCCTGCGTGTATCTGTGCTTTTACGACTACTGGAAACTTTCCAATTTGCTGTGCAGCCTCTACAGCTTCCTCAACTGTAAAAGCTGGATATCCTTCAGGAACAGGTAATCCATATTTTCTAAATACCTCTTTTGCCTGATGCTCATGTACTTTCATCCTGTCCTCCTTTATGGGTCTATTTCTAATTTTCTAAATTTTTTCTGACCTTCTTCAAAAACATCACCACCATAGATATCATTTGCAACAATTACCGGAAAGTCCTCAAAATAAAGCTTTCTAATAGCTTCAGGTCCTAAATCTTCGTAGGCTATTATTTCAACACTTTTGATATGTTTTGATAAAAGTGCCGCCGTTCCTCCATAAGCGGCAAAATACACAGCTTTGTATTTTTTTAGTGCTTCTTTAACCTCTGTCCCTCTCCATCCTTTCCCTATTGTTCCTTTAAGCCCTAATTCGTGGAGTTTTGGAGTGTATTTATCCATTCTGTAAGCTGTGGTTGGTCCTGCTGAGCCTATAACCTGTCCAGGTTTTGGAGGAGTAGGACCAACATAATATATAACCTGACCTTTTACATCAAATGGTAGTTTACCTGTTTTCTCATATTCTTCTAACATTCTTTTATGGGCAGCATCTCTTGCTGTGTAGACATATCCAGAGAGTAAAACTCTATCCCCTGCTCTTAAGTCTTCAATAATTTCATCTGTTAAAGGGGTTGTTATTTTCTTAACATCAGACATCTTGTCCTTCCTCTTCTATTAATTTTTTCAGATTGAACTTAATTTTGCCCATTACAGGTATATCATAATCAAAGTCCACTATAAGCCATGGCTTTTTATTTTCTGCTATCCAGATTTTTTTATCTTTTGTAAATATCCAGATAACTTTTTTAACTCCACTATCCAGCAAATCCTGTGTTTTTCTGTGGAAATAATCCTGTGGATTTTCAAATTTTCTAAGGTCTGCCTTTGTGTCTATTTCTATTACAACTTCAGGGGCTACAGGAATAAGTTTGTCCTGTGTCAGATAAGGCTTAACCTTTTCTTTTTCCCAGATAGCTATATCAAGGTTATACCAGCTACGTGGAGCAAACTTATAACCGACTTCATTTGTCAGGATAATATACTTGCCTTTGTCTAAAACAGATTTTAAAAAAGTAATTATGATGTCAATTAACCATGCTTGTAATCCGCTACTCCCCATGACCGCCTCTAATGAAAGTTCCCCCTTTAGAACTTTATCATAGTCCCTATAATAGATAGGTGAGCCCTTCCTCATTTCATATATAAGGGCTCTGGGAACTTTTTTTCTTGATTTTTTCTTATTTTTAAGCTCTTTTTTTATTGTGGTTGCCATCTTATATCTCTAATTCTGTATGTCTTGCGGCATGACACTGGATATTAACTGCCACAGGTAAAGATGCGATATGAACAGGGGCAATTTCTATTTTTACATCAATTGCTGTTGTAGTTCCTCCGAAACCGAGGGGCCCAACCCCAAGCTGGTTTGCAAGTTGTAATAATTCTTCTTCAAGCATTGCTATTCTTGGGTCAGGATGTCTGTGTCCTATAGGCCTAAAAAGTGCTTTTTTTGCTAAAACAGCAGAATAATCAAATGTGCCACCTATGCCAACCCCAACTGTAAAAGGTGGACATGCGTTGGGACCGGCATTTGCTATAGATTTAAGGACGAATTTTTTAACCCCTTCAATACCATCAGCAGGTTTTAGCATTACCTGTTTACTCTGGTTTTCAGAACCACCGCCTTTTGCTGCAAATTTAATCTTTATCTTATCTCCAGGAACAATATCAAAGTATATTAAAGCTGGAGTATTATCTCCTGTGTTTTTCCTGTCAAAAATCGGGTCATATGCAAGGGAAGCTCTTAAATATCCTTCTTTAGTAGCTTCTCTAACAGCCTCGTTTATGGCATCTCTTATGTTTCCACCGGTAATATGAACATCCTGTCCGATTTCTATAAAGAAAACAGGGTATCCTGTGTCCTGACAGTAGGCCAGTTGCTCAGTTGCTGCTACTTTGGCATTTTCAAGTATGGTATCCAGTATCTCCTTTCCTGTTTCTGACTCTTCAAATGCTTTTGCTGTTTCAAGGGCTTTTACAAAGTCTTCAGGAAGTTTATATTCTGCATCTAATATCATCTGCTTTACTTTTTCTTTTATAACTGAGACATCAATCTCTCTCATTCTAAATACCCCTATATAAGACCTAATTCTTTTATTCTCTCAATCCCTGATTTTACAGATTTAACAGAGGATGCCCATAATTTTCTTTCTTCTTCTGTAAAGTCCAGTTTCACTACTTCTTCTATCCCATGGGCACCTAATTTGACAGGAACTCCGATACATATATCTTCTGCTTCATAATGTTTTGCGTCTTCTCCTTCAAGGTATACAGAACATGGGAGAATTTCTTTTTTATCAGTTAGGATTGCTTCTACCATCTCAACAACAGAAGCACCTGGGGCATGGTAAGCTGAAGTTCCCATAAGAGAAACAATCTCTCCGCCGCCAAATTTTGTTCTTTCAACAATTTCTTTCAATCTTTCTTCTGGAATAAGTTTTGTCAGCGGAACTCCACCTACATTGGAAACAGAAAGGAGAGGAACCATATCATCTCCGTGACTACCTAAAACATAAGCATTTATATTTTGAACAGATACTTTAAGTTCCATTGATAAAAATGCCTTAAATCTTGCAGTATCAAGAACACCGGCCATTCCCATAACTTTGTCTTTATGGAAACCTGTTATTTTATAAGCTGCGTAAGTGAGAACATCAACAGGATTTGAAACAACAATAACTATAGCATCAGGGGCATATTCGGCAATTCTTTCAGAAATAGTCCTGATTATTCCCACATTTTTAGAAAGAAGGTCATCTCTACTCATTCCAGGCCTTCTTGGAAACCCTGCAGTAACTACAACTATATCTGAGCCTTTTAATGGTTCATATCCATCTCCATCAGGTGTCACTGTGAAACCTTCTACTTCAACATCACATCCTATTGCAGTAGCCATCTGCTTTATATCAAGTGCTTTTCCTTTTACAACTTCATAGATTTTGTCTCCCTCTTTTCTGGCAAGGTCAAACATACGAACATTGGCAAGTTCTTTTATTGCTATAAGATTTGCGACATGCTCTCCGACATTTCCTGCTCCTACAACAGATACTATAGGTCTTTTATAATCTCCCATGGCAACCTCCGATAATTACTGACTAAATTAGTCTATAATTTATGAAAATCTTTGTCAAACAACGTTTGATTTTTTATTATTAGTAATTATGATGGATATTTTTGAAGGATTTATTAAGAAAATTGAATATGAAATAAACAAAAAAAGAAAAACTTTATCTGAGATTGAAAATCAGATAGTTTTGCTTGTTCAGGAAAAGAGAGCCCTAATGGAAAAATATGAGCATATAGAAAAAGAAGAATATACAGACCCTATGCTTATTCAGATGAAGATAAATTCCCTTGTTAAAATAATGGAAAACATTTCTACAATAGACCAAAAACTAAAAAAACTGGAGGAAAAATCAGAAAAAATAAGAGGAGAAATTAAAGAGAAAAATGCTGAGAAAAAGGCAATTAAAAAAGAGCAAGAAAAGCTCCGTAAACTTTTAGAAAAAGACCAATTAAAAAAGGAGACCCAGCTTGCAGATGAGATATTTAACCGTAAGCATTAGTTTTTTATTTATATTTTTTATAGGTTTTGCTCAGGAAAATACCAAGAATATTCCTCAGAAAAATTCTAATCCTCCAAAAACCGAGATAGAAAAAGAGATAAAAAGATTAGAACAACTGAGAGAAGAGATAAAAAAATTAATTGCAAAAAATCAGAAACTTTTAAATCAGATTAGAGAGGAAAGAAAAAAATTACAGCAGGAAAAAAAGGAATTAGAAGAATTCCAGAAAAAACTCCAGTCAGAAAAGTATAAAAAGTTAGCCAAAGTTTTTGAAAAGGCTGTTGACGAAGACCCTGAACTTGCAGCAGAAAGAATTTCCAAAATAAAAGACCCAAAAGAAGCTGCTTATATCCTTTTTAATATGAAGGAGAGTAAAGCTGGTATTTTAATGGATTATATAGACCCGAAAGTTGCTGACAAGATAGTTCGTATTTTAACTAATCTAAAAAATCAGAAAAATTCTTCTTCAGAATTGCGATAATTTTCTGGAGATATATGTGGGTTGCCTTTTATCTTAACTTTATGTTTAATATGAACAAATATAATTTTATGGAGGAGTGTTATGCCGTATATTAAACTGCCTGAACTGGAAGAAATGGACCCTGAAATTCAAAAACTTGCCAGAGAAATCCTTGAAAAAACAGGAAAACTTGGAGATATCTTTAAACTCCTTGCTATAAGGAAGGATATCTATTTCATGACAGATAATTGTGTTAAAACTCTTCTTTTAAGAGAAACAGAGCTTCCATATTCAACAAAAGAAAGAATAGCACTGCTTGTATCTCAGGCAAATAACTGTCCAATGTGTGTTGATGTTCACAAAAACATAGCAAAAATGCTTGGAATGTCAGAAGAGCAGATAGAAGAAACCCTGAAAGGAATTGACCATATAAACACAACAGAAGAAGAAAAAGAACTCCTGAGATTTTGCCTTAAGGCAGCAAGTAAGGAAAACTACAAAATAACCAAAGAGGATTTAGATAAAATTCTTAATCTTGGATACACAACAAGTCAGGTTTTTGAAGCTGTAACTATAGCAGCTTATTTTAACTACATTAATACACTTTCCAATGTATTTGGTTTAGGAAAGTAAACTTTTTCTTTTGTATACTTTTGCAAGTATTTTTGCTACAGCAACATAGAATTTTTCAGGAATAAAGTGACCCACCTCTACAGATGAATATAAAGCCCGTGCAAGAGGTGGGTTTTCCACAATTGGTATATCATGCTTTCTGGCTATATTCTTGATTTTTTCAGCAATTAAATTTTTACCTTTTGCTATAACCTTAGGTGCGTTCATTTTTCCCTTTTCGTAAACCAGAGCCACAGCATAGTGGTCAGGGTTTGTAATAACCACATCAGCCTTTGGCACTTCTGCCATCATCCGCATCATTGCTATTTCTCTTTGTTTCTTTCTAATAGCGGCTTTTACCTGAGGATTACCTTCATACATTTTTCTTTCTTCTTTTACTTCCTCTTTACTCATTTTTAAATTTTCTTCATACTCCCATTTGCGATAAATAAAATCAATAATAGCAACAGGAATTGATGATATAGCAAATGCCAGAATTAGTATAAGTGTATATTTCAACATAAAATAAATCTCATGGGTCAGAGGAATGAAAGACATATTTAATGAATTATCCATTATTTTGACCATTAAAAAATAAGCTACAGCCGAAGCAAAAATCAGCTTCAGAAGATTTCTTATTAGCTCAAAGGCAGTTTTCATTGAGAAAATTCTTCCCAGACCCTTAACAACATTCAGTCTGTCTAACTTTGGAACTAAAGCCTTAGTTGAAAATAAAAACCCAAACTGTAAGACGTTGGAAAACACACCTGTTATTAATAAAGCAGCAAATACAGGCAATATCAAAAGGGATATTATTTTTACCGTGTATAGAATAAATCCCTCATTTCTTTCTGGTATAAGGGATAAGGGGTCTGAAAAGGTATAATGGAAATACTCTGCAAGTAAGTTATATGAAAAAGGAATATATGCTATCAAAATTAGAAAAGTAACAATTAAGGTTGCAGCAATCGGTATATCCTGACTTCGTGCAACCTGCCCCTCTTCCCTTGCCTTTTGACGACGCCGGGGGGTCGCCTTTTCCGTTTTACTTGGGTCTTTAGCCATTATTTGCCCATAATTCCAATGAGTTTTATAAAACTTTCGGAAAATTTATTTATAACTGAAGTTGAGAAATAGATTATAAGTGAGGTTGCGATAGCAAGGGAAACAAGACCTATAAAAATCTGTAATGGCAGTCCAACAATAAAAACATTTATCTGTGGGATAAGCCTGTTAATCAGAGCAAGAGCCACATTAACCATAAATAAGATTAATACAAATGGAAAAGCAATTTTAAATCCTAAATAAAATATAAGGGGTGCTTCTTTAAAAAGATAAACCAGAGATTGGGTGTTAAAGGATAATACCCCAACAGGTAGAACTTCAAAACTCATTACCAGTCCACCAATTACCATCTGATAGGCTCCTGTAACAAAAAACAG
>JALWLQ010000081.1 GCA_027084095.1 Persephonella sp. | reverse complement strand
AATCATGGAAGAAGCCGTCAGAGTAATCTCAAACAGAATCAGAGAAATTCTAAAGATGAAAATTTTGTAAAAATATTTCGTCTGGACTTTAAGGTATAAAAGATTATGTTTAATTTTATGAAATTAAATTTAGAGGTTTAAATAATGACTAAGGTAATAATAAAATCAGATAACGAAAGGGAAATAGAAATATCAACACATCTACCTCCAGATAAAATTGAGAAATTAATAAGGGAATTAGAAGAAGAGGAATTGGTAAAAAAAGCTTTAGACAGATTATTCGGTATTCTTGAAACAAATAAGTCTATTGAAGAACTTAGAGAGGAAATATATGAAGAAATTAGTTAAAGTTAGTTTTACATATAAGGAAGAAAAAGCATTAAAAGAAATTAAGGAATTTTTAAGTCAAAATTTCAATGGAGGGGAAATTTTTGTATATGGCTCAAAAATTTATGGAGAACATACACAGGAAAGTGATTTAGATTTACTAATAATAATTCCAGATTTAAATTGGAAAATGAAGAAAAAAATCATTAATAAAATAACTGAAATTAATTGGAAATTTGATACCAATATAAGCCCTGTAGTTGTTTCAAAAGAAGAATGGACTAAATATCCTTTAATACCGTTGTTCCAAGAAGTCAGTGAAAAGGGATTAATAATTTGAAGGAAAATTTAATCAGGAATGCTTAGGCAGCATTATTTCTTTAACTTATGAAATAGCGTAAAATATTTTGGAGTATAAATAAAGTTGTTCGCTATGGATTTAGAAAAAAATATTCAGCAAGCTAAAGAGGTTTTAAAAGAGGCAGATGCCCTGCTGATTACTGCAGGGGCAGGTATGGGAGTTGATAGTGGTTTGCCTGATTTCAGGGGAACAGAAGGTTTCTGGAGAGCCTATCCTATTGCCAAGAAGCTGGGACTTAGATTTGAAGAACTTGCCAATCCAAGATGGTTCAAAGAAAATCCAAAGCTGGCATGGGCTTTTTATGGACACAGACTTAATCTATACAGGAAAACACAGCCCCATGAAGGATTTCATATACTCAGAAAGTTAGGTGAAAGCAAAAAAGGAAAATATTTTGTTTTTACATCCAATGTTGATGGTCAGTTCCAGAAAGCCGGTTATGATGAAAAAAGAATTGTTGAGATACACGGTTCAATTCATCATCTCCAGTGCACATTACCCTGCACAGATGATATATGGCCTGCAGATGACATAGAAGTTGAGATAGATATGGAAAAATTTGAGGCAAAAGAACCTCTACCAAGATGTATCCATTGTGGAGAGATAGCACGGCCGAATATACTGATGTTTGGAGACTGGGAATGGATTTCCCACAGAACGCAGGGACAGGAATTTAGATTTGAAAACTGGCTTGAACATATATACGACATGGATTACAAGCTTGCAATTGTTGAGATAGGAGCTGGAAAAGCGGTTCCAACAGTTAGAGTAACATCCGAAAGTATTGCTTACAGATACAATGGAACTCTTATAAGAATAAATCCACGGGATTATGATGTCCCATCTTCAAAGCATATATCCCTCCCAATGAAAGGACTGGAAGGGATAAAGGCAATAACAGAAGGGCTGATATAGTATTATTTGCCAAGTAGCTGTTTAAGGTCTTTATCTCTTATTATCCTAACTATGCTGGTTGAGCCTGTAAGCCCTCCTACATAACCAAGCAGAGCAACAATAATATCCTTTTTGCTGAAATCCTTTTTATAAGCCTGTTTAACAAATCTTCTGAGCATATCATCTGTGTCCAGTTCCTCTTCTATTACCATATAAGGCTCAACTCCCCAGACTATATTCAGTCTTCTTAAGACCTTTATATCGTGTGTAATCCCCAGAATTCTGCAGGCAGGTCTGAATTTAGCAACATTTATGGCTGTTCTACCTGATTTTGTAAATGCCACTATTGAGCTGGCATTAACATCTTTTGCAAGTGAGCTACCTGCAGAAGCTATGGCTGTTGTTGTATCCTCAACAGGTCTATCCTGATAAAACGGATATATCTTTTCTGTTTCCTCAATGGTTCTTTTCATTACCTTTACAGCTTCCACAGGATATTTCCCCACTGCCGTTTCATCAGACAGCATTACTGCGTCTGTTCCATCTAAAACAGCATTGGCTATATCTGAGACTTCAGCCCTTGTTGGTCTGGGTGAAGTAAGCATTGAGGTTAGCATCTGGGTTGCTGTTATAACAGGTTTACCTTTTTCATTACATTTTTTGATAATCATTTTTTGAAGGACAGGAACTTTTTCCATGTCTATCTCAACCCCTAAATCACCTCTGGCAACCATTATCCCATCTGCTTCATCTATTATTTCATCTATATGTTCTATTGCTTCATGTTTTTCTATTTTTGCAAATACAGGAACATCCCCACCAAATTTTTTTACATACTTTTTGGCTTCCTGAACATCCTTTGCTGTTTTTACAAAGGAAAGGGCAACAATATCAATCCCAATCTCAATACCAAATTTCAGGTCTTTTTTGTCCTTTTCTGTTAAAGCTGGGATATCCAGTTTTATATTTGGAAAATTTACACCTTTACGGGATGAAACCATCCCACCAACCAGAACCTTACATAAAACTCCTTTCTGGGTTTTTTTGATAACTTCCAGCCTGATTGTGCCATCTGCTATGTATATTCTGTCGCCTTTTTTGAGTTTGTCTAATATTTCAGGATGGTTTATTGTTATTTTATCTTTATTTCCTACGATATTATCTTTAACTATCCATATTTCATCTTCATAATGTAGATAAAAAGGTTCCTTTACTTCTCCTACTCTTATTTTGGGACCCGACAGGTCTTGGAGGATAGCAACTTCTTTTTTTAGTTTTTTTGATACCTTTCTGATTTTTTCAAGATTTTCCCTGTGGGTTGGATGGTCTCCATGGGAAAAGTTAAATCTAAAGACATCTACACCATTTTTGATTAATTCTTTTATTCTACTTTCTGTGTTTGTGGCTGGTCCCAATGTTGCGACGATTTTAGCCCTTTTCATCTTGCCTCCCTGATGGTTTATAATATATAAGTTGTGTTTTTCCTGTTTTATATCATACTTTAAAACAGATTAGATTACTATTAATATTAATTAATGAAACTAAAAAAGGTGAGGTAAATGAAAGAGATTAAAAGAAGAAATACCCAGCAAAGAAAGGTTATTCTGGATATTTTAAGGTCTACTGATATCCATCCAACAGCAGACTGGATATATGAAAGGGCAAGAGAAGTTATCCCTAATATAAGCCTTGGTACAGTTTATAGAAACTTGAAAATTCTTAAAGAAGAAGGGCTTATATTAGAGTTGAATGATGGAAAACAAAGTAGATTTGATGGGAGAATAGACAGACACTTTCATTTTAAATGTGCCCAATGTAATAGTATTTATGATATAGAAACAGAAGGGATTGTTGAAATGAAAACAGACATTCTGAACAAAAAAGGATATTCAGTGGAAACGTGGGATGTAGTATTTACCGGAATATGTCCTACTTGTAGTGGTAATCAAAGTTGAGAAGAATAGTTAGTCCCATAAACAGTAGAACAGATAGGCTCCCTCCTGGGCAGCACTGGACAAGTAAACTCCATATCCTTGGTATATCCGACCCTCCTGATATAGATTTATCTTCTTACAGGTTAAAAATCTTCGGAGAGGTTGAAGAGCCTGTTGTTTTAACCTGGGATGATATTCTGGAGCTGGAAAAGGTAGAGCTGATAGCTGATTTCCATTGTGTTACCAGATGGAGCTATCCTGATGTTGAATGGATAGGCTTTCATGTTGATGAGATTAAAAAGTTAGTAAATATAAAAGATACTGCAAAAGCAGTGATGATACATTCTTTAGATGGTTATACTACAAATATCCCTCTTGAATATTTCTTTGATGAAGATGTGATATTCGCTTATAAGCTATTTGGCAAACCTTTACCTGCAGACCATGGTTATCCGTTGAGGCTTATTGTTCCCAAACTATACTCATGGAAAAGTGCAAAATTTGTGTCAGGTATTGAGTTTATGCCTGAGAATAGACCGGGGTTCTGGGAACAGAGAGGATATCATATTCTTGGAGACCCATGGAGAGAGCAGAGATACTCAGTTTAGAAAAAAGGCTTAAAGATGAGCTTTTTAAACTGATATCCATACCTTCCCACAGGGATTGTTCACAGATACAGGAATATCTAAAAGACAGACTAAATTTTATAAAATTTGAAGACCAGAAAATAAATAAAAATAATCTCTACAACATTTACAGCATTTCTCCTGAAAAGCCAATTTTAATTAACACCCATGTAGATACTGTGCCACCTATCAATATGAAAGACCCTTTTAAGCCTTATGAAAAAAACGGCAGGATTTACGGCAGAGGTGCTGCAGACACAAAAGGTTTAATAGCAGCTCTCATAATAGCCCTTGAGGATTTTTATAAAAAGTATGGTTTTGTCCCTGTATCTGTTGCCTTCACGGTGGATGAGGAGCAGAACACTGCCCTTGGTTCACAGGAGTTAATAAATGTTTTAGAGCCTATTGAAAGCATTCTTGTTTTAGAACCAACCTACGGTAAGCTATGCACTGCCCAGATGGGAACCTATGAGTTCCGCCTCAAGGTAAATCTTCCATCTGCCCACGCCTCTGAGTTTGAAAAGTTCAAAAATCCTGCAAAAGAAGCCTTTAA